>CAMOKZ010000123.1 GCA_946618155.1 uncultured Lachnospiraceae bacterium
ATCAGTCCACGAAAACGACCTTTCCGCCTTCCTTATAGGAGCCGGGCGCGCCGTCCGGATAACCGAGGGCGGCGAGACCGTAGACGACATGGTCTTCCGGGATACCGTAACCGGTGAGCAGGGCGCGGATGCGCGGATCGTCACAGATGGTGCGCATCTGGTTGATCCAGACCGAGCCGAGGCCGAGGGCGTGCGCCGCCAGGAAGATATTCTCCAGCGCGCAGGCGTTGTCCTCCATCCCGAACTTGCTGTCGCGTTCATTGGAAGGGATGATGAGGGCAGTGGGCCTGTACATGTCGTAGCCGTCGCGGCCGAGGGCGCTGCCGATGGCGTCGGCCAGCTCTTTGATCTTTGCGGGATCCGAGATGACCGTAAACTGCCAGGTCTTCTTGCACATCCCGCTGGGGGCGTGCAGGGCGGCCTGGGTCAGCTCCTCGAGGACCGCGCGCTCAACAGGCTGATCAGTAAACTTTCTGACGCTCCTGCGGTCGAGGATGGCTTTCATAACTTCGTTCATGCCGTAAGTCCTTTCTTTGTTACATCAATTTCCGGAACATCGCCTCGAAGTCTGCGAGGGTCGCGGGCCTCGGGTTGCCGGGCGCGCAGGCGTCGGCTGCTGCGGATTCGCACAGGAAGGGAAGATCCTCTTCTTTGAGCTTCTCGAGTTTGGTCGGGATGCCTACATCCACGGAGAGCTGGCGGACTGCATCGACAGCGGCCTTGCGGTAGGCTGCCTGGTCCATGCCGGTGGTGTCTACGCCGAGGGCTTCCGCAATGTCTTTGAACTTCTCGCCGGTCGCTTCCGCGTTGAACTCCATGACGATCGGGAGCATCATTGCGCAGGCAACGCCGTGCGGGGTGTCATAGACAGCGCCGAGGGTGTGTGCCATGGAGTGCGCGATGCCGAGGCCGACGTTGGAGTAGGCCATTGCCGTGACATACTGCGCGAGCGCCATGCCTTCGCGGCCGTCCGGATCGTTCTCCACGGCCTTGCGCAGGTTCTTGCCGATCAGCTTGATCGCCTCAAGGTTGAGGGTGTCGGCCAGCTCCCACGCCGCAGCGGTGGTGTAGCCTTCGATCGCGTGGGTAAGGGCGTCCATACCGGTGGAAGCGGTAAGGCCCTTCGGCATCGAGCTCATCATGTCGGGATCGACGACAGCGACATCCGGGATATCGTTGGGGTCCACACACACGAATTTGCGCTTGCGCTCGACATCGGTGATGACGTAGTTGATCGTGGACTCTGCGCCGGTACCGCCGGTCGTCGGAACGGCGATGGTGAAGACCGTGCGCTTTTTGGTGGGCGCTACGCCCTCAAGGGAACGGACGTCCGCGAATTCCGGGTTGTTGACGATGATGCCGATGCCCTTGCCGGTATCCATGGAGGAGCCGCCGCCGATGGTGATCATGAAGTCAGCGCCGGACGCAAGATACGCCTTTACACCGTTCTGCACGTTTTCGATCGTGGGGTTGGGCTTGATGTCAGAGTAAAGCGCGTAGGGGATGCCGTTCTCTTCAAGAAGAGCGGTGACCTTCGCGGTGACGCCGAACTTGACCAGGTCGGGATCGGAAGCGACAAAGGCTTTCTTCAGACCGCGGGACTTGATGATGCCGGGGATCTCCTGGATGGCACCGTGGCCGTGATAGGAAATGCCGTTAAGGACAAAACGATTAACTGCCATTCTTCATTCCTCCTTTGATGCAAAACAATAAATCCAGTACTGATTTTACCGCAGGCAGGCGGCCCCGGTCAATCCCCGCAGAAGTGCTCCTTTGCGCCGGCGGGGCAGATGGGGTATACTGTCAGAAAAAGAGAAGGCGGGGAAAAATGAACCTTTCGGAAGAGCGGATAATCATCAGAAAAGCGGACATCAGCGAGGCGGAGAAGATCTACGACCGGTTTATCACAGAGGATTTTCCGGACGACGAGAGAAAACCATTTGCCGCGATCAGGAAGATGATGGAGGAGAATACCTGCGATTTCTACGCGGCCTTGTCCGGGAGCGGGACCGTTGGGTACGCGGTCGTCGCGGTAAAGCGGGAGGAAGGACGGGATGAGGGTCATCTTGCCCTCCTGGACTACTTCGCGGTAAGAAAAGACCTTCGCGGAAAAGGGCTTGGCAGGAGGATCCTGCGGGAGCTGATGAAGGAGGAGATGCCCTGCGACTACCTTGTGATCGAGAGCGAGACCCCGGAGTCGGCGGCGGACCCGGAAGAAGAGGAGACGCGCCGGCGCAGGATCCGCTTTTATACGGGATGCGGAGCGGTACATACCCGCATCGTGACCAGACTCTGGCATGTCGATTATGATATGCTCATCCTGCCGAAGCATCCGGAGGAGATCAGCGATGACAAAGCCCGCCGGATGACGGAGGAAATGTACCGCTTTATGTATCCGGCCCGGTGGTTCGGAAACCTGCTGCAGATCACCATGCGGGAGGGCTGAAGGGGTCGGATGCGAAAAAGGTCTTGCAAATCCCGTGCCCGTGCGTATAATGGGGGACTGTGAAAAAACAAGAACAGGAGCAGTCCCGACATGAATAAAGATCTGACAACAGGGAGACCGGAGACCGTACTTTGGCAGTTCTGCCTGCCGCTTTTCGGGAGCATCATTTTCCAGCAGCTGTACAACATCGCCGACAGTCTGGTGGCGGGAAAATTTATCGGCGAGAACGCCCTCGCGGCCGTCGGCAACAGCTATGAGATCACGCTGGTGTTTCTCGCCTTCGCCTTCGGCCTGAACATCGGCTGTTCCGTCAATGTCTCCATGTACTTCGGGGCAAAGAATTACCGGGACATGAAGACTGCCGTTTCCACATCCATGATCATGAGCGGCGCCGTCTGCCTGGCGCTGATGGCAGCGGGGCTGACCTTCTGCGACAGCCTGCTCAGGCTGATCAGCACCCCGGAGGTCGTCTTCGCGGACTCCCGCCTGTATCTGATCATCTATATCTGCGGCCTTCCCTTTGTCTTCTTCTACAATATCGCCACGGGAATCTTTTCCGCCCTGGGGGATTCGAAGACGCCGTTCTATTTTCTGGCAGCGTCCTCCACATCCAACATTGCCATGGATATCTGGTTTGTCGCCGGGTTCCATATGGGCGTGGCCGGCGTAGCCTGGGCCACCTTTATCTGTCAGGGGATCAGCTGTGTTCTGGCCGTGGCCGTTGTGTTGAGGCGGCTGAAGGCATTTACGGCCGGGGAGAGATCCCCGCTGTTTTCCCGGCAGATCTGCGCGAAGATCGCAAAGGTAGCGGTGCCGAGCACGCTCCAGCAGAGCTTTATCTCCGTCGGGAACATCATCATTCAGGGCGTGATCAACGGGTTTGGCCCCGGCGTGATGGCCGGATACTCCGCCGCGGTCAAGCTCAACAACCTTGTGATCACTTCGTTTACCACGCTGGGGAACGGGATCTCAAACTACACGGCGCAGAATATCGGCGCGGGCAGACAGGAGAGGATAAAAGCCGGCTTCCGGGCAGGCCTGAAGATGGTATGGCTGCTCTCCCTGCCCCTTGTGCTTCTGTATATCTTCGGCGGGAGGGCCCTGCTGCTGTTCTTTATGGACAAGCCCTCGCAGGAGGCTATGCATACGGGGATGCAGTTCCTCAGGATCATCTCGCCCTTCTACTTCGTCGTCTCGGCAAAGCTTGTCGCGGACGGCATTCTGCGCGGCGCGAGCCGGATGGGGAAATTCATGGTCTCCACCTTTACGGACCTGATCCTGCGCGTGGTCCTGGCCGTCATCCTTTCCGGGACGGCGCTGGGCGCGACGGGAATCTGGTGCGCCTGGCCCGTCGGCTGGTCCATCGCGACCTGCCTTTCGGTCTGGTTTGCCCTGTCGGTCTGCAAAGAGAATATTTCATAAAAAAGGGATGCGATACTTTCGACAAAGTACCGCATCCTTTTTATTCGCTCCGCAGCGCCGCCACGGGATCCTGCCTGGAGGCCTTCCGGGCGGGAATAAAGCCGCCGGTCAGCGTCAGGAGAATGCACAGGACGATCAGCACGCCGGCCGATCCGGCGGGCAGGTAGGCGTACACCGGCTGGTCCGTGAAGGAGTGGATGACCGCGTTGATCGGGATCTGGAACAGCAGGGTCAGCAGGATGCCGAAAATGCCGGCCAGAATGCCGATGATAAAGGTCTCCGCGTTGAACACCTGCGCGATATTGTGGCGGGAAGCGCCCATCGCGCGCAGGATGCCGATCTCCTTGCGCCTCTCCAGCACGGAGATATAGGTGATGATGCCGATCATGATCGACGAGACGATCAGGGACACCGCCACGAAGGCGATCAGCACGTAGGTGATGACATCGATGATGGTCGTGACTGAGGACATGAGGGAACCGACGTAATCCGTGTAGGAGATGACCTTGTCCTCGTGGCCCTCTTTTTCCATCACGGCGTTGTAGGCGTCGATGATGTCGATGACGACATCCTTGCTCTCAAAGTCGTTCGGATAGATCGTGATCATGCTCGGGGATTCTGGATCGGCGTAGCCGAACCGGATCAGGTTGCCGCTGTAGGTCGAGCTCGCCGCGGCGGCCCGGGCGGCGTACATCTCCTGCATCCGCGCCTCGTCCATCTCCATGGAGATGACCTCGCCGATCTTGCTCTCATCGACCAGGAACAGCTCCATCAGCGCGGGGAGGAACTCCTCGAAGGCTTCCCGGAGCGTCGGCGATTCGCCGGTCCGGCTGAGCTCGCGCAGGATATGCACGGTCTGTGTCGCGGTCAGGGATCCGTGATCGTCCATGAACTCCGGCAGCCGGTCCCAGTCAAAGGAGACGGCGTCGGGCAGTTTTTCCGGGTGGATCTCCATCATGTCCGCCATGCCGCCAAACCCGTCATCTTCCATTTCCCCGAAACCGCGCCCGGTGAGCACGTCGACGTCGGGCGTTTCCAGCTGTGCCTGCACAACGCCGCTGTCGGCGGCCCGGGCAAGGAGCTTCGTGATCAGCTCAGGCCTGTAGTCGATGCCGAACTGCAGCAGGCCCATCTGGCTGTCGTCCTCCGCCATCGCCACGCCGGCGATGGTCAGCTCCTGGGCGTCGTCGAGCAGCGCGGTCATCGTCTTCCTGTCGGAGGCACAGTCGATCCAGACCCCGGTCTTCTCATCCAGGGAGAACCGCATGGAGGCCGGAAGCACCTTGAAGCTGATGCCGATAAAGGTCTCCGGGTCATAGATCTCGGAGGCATCCATCGAGGTGTCGACCGCTTCGCCGGTCTTCACGGCGGAGATCATCTCGCCCAGCTTATCGGCGTCCTTGAGACCCATCGAGTAGAGCAGGTAGTCCGGGACAGCGCCGCTGGGCAGAAGGACCAGCACGCATTCGCTGTCCGTCTCGGGCCAGTGGCCGGCCATGAGCTTGTAGGAATTCTCGTAAAGCTCCCTGTTTTCCGGGAGCATGCAGAAGGCGTCATTGCTCTGCCAGACGGACATCATGCCGGTCAGGTCATCATCCATGGAAAGACCCAGCGCCGACATGGTCTGGTCCGGGTTGACCTGACGGTAGCCGTCATCCTCCTTCAGGTAGACCTGGGGGCTGATCCCGTAGCTGTAGCTGACGCTCCTCGTCACGTCCTCGATGCCGCTGTGGCCGCTGTCGAACCAGCGCTTGAGGGCTGCAAGATCATTGGTCCCGGAGCCGGAGAGCATGCTGCCGAGCAGCTGCTCCTCGCGCACGTTCCCGTCCGCGTCTTCCTCCGGCACCTCCTGCCGCACCTGCGCGAAGGCGGAGAGGGCGGATTCCATGGAGAACGAGGAGGAGGTGATCTGGAGCGGATACTCGCTCAGCGAATCCTCTTCCATCCGCTTGATATAGGAATGCGCCCCGGTAGAGAGCGACAGAATAAGCGCGATGCCCGTGATGCCGATCGAAGCCGCGAAGGCGACCAGAATGGTCCGCGCCTTCTTGGAGAGCAGGTTAGAAACCGACAGGGACAGCGCCGTCAGGAAAGACATGGACGGCTTGCGTCTGGGGCCGGCGGCGGAGGGTTTATCCGCGGGGCCGGTTTCGGCAGCTGTTGCGGTATCCGGCGCTGCCGGATCGTAGGGCATGCTGTCGCTGGTCACCTTTCCGTCCTTCAGGCGGATGATGCGGGTGGCGTAGCGCTCGGCGAGGTCCGGGTTGTGGGTGACCATGACCACAAGGTGGTCGCTGGCTACTTCCCGCAGGAGCTGCATGACCTGCTCGCCGGTCTCGCTGTCAAGGGCGCCGGTGGGCTCGTCCGCCAGCACGATGGTAGGATCGTTGACGAGGGCGCGGGCGATGGCCACGCGCTGCATCTGCCCGCCGGAAAGCTGGGCAGGGCGCTTGTGCATCTGATCCATCAGGCCGACGCGGTCAAGCTCCTCGGCCGCCCTGCGCTTACGCTCCTCGCGGCCGACGCCGGCAAGGGTCAGCGCCAGTTCCACGTTGCGCAGCAGAGTCTGGTGCGGGATCAGGTTGTAGCTCTGGAAGATAAAGCCCACGCGGTGATTGCGGTAGGCGTCCCAGTCGCGGCTCTTGTACCGGTCTGTCGGGATGCCGTCGATGATCATCTCGCCGGAGTCGCAGTGATCCAGCCCGCCGATAATGTTGAGCAGCGTCGTTTTCCCGGACCCGCTGGGGCCCAGGATGGCCACGAACTCATTTTCCCGGAAAGAAAGCGATACGCCGTCCAGAGCTTTCTGGA
>CAMOKZ010000124.1 GCA_946618155.1 uncultured Lachnospiraceae bacterium
CATAAGAGGCCGCTATCCTATTCTTTTGCTCAGCAGGCGCTCCGCACCGCGTCCTTCATGGACCGCACATACTCTTCCACCGGCCCTGCCGCCTCTCTTCCGTACTGCTCCAGCAGCCGGATGATCGCGGAACCCACGATGGCGCCGTCCGAGAGGCCGGCCATCTTCGCCGCCTGCTCCGGGCGCGAGATGCCAAAGCCCACCGCGCAGGGCACATTTGTGTTTTCCCGCACAAGGCGCACCATGGCGCCGATATCGGTGGTGATCTCGCTCCTCACCCCGGTCACCCCGAGGCTCGATACGATGTAGATAAAGCCTTCCGCCTCCCTTGCGATCATCGCGATCCTCTGCTCCGAGGTCGGGGCGATCAGGGAGATCACGTCAAGGCCAAGCGGCCGGAAGATGGCCGCAAACTCTTCCTTCTCCTCATAGGGGACGTCCGGCAGGATGACCCCGTCCATCCCGGTCTCGGCGCAGGTTCTGGCAAACCGCTCGGTCCCGTAGGAGTAGACCACATTCGCGTAGGTCATAAAGACCATCGGCACCGTCACATCCCTGCGCAGGTCCCTTACCAGGTCAAATACCGCGTCCGTGGTAACGCCGCCCGTGAGGGCGCGCAGGTTGGCGCCCTGAATCACCGGTCCCTCCGCCGTGGGATCGGAGAAGGGAATTCCCAGCTCGATCAGGTCCGCGCCGGCCCTCACGGCAGCGCGCACGACCTTCGCCGTAGTCTCAAGGTCCGGATCTCCGCAGGTGATAAACGGGATAAAGGCCTTTCCCTTCGCAAACGCTTCCGCTATCCGACTCATTCCGCAATGTCCTCCCCTCTGTATCTGGCGATCGCGGCGCAGTCCTTGTCCCCTCTGCCCGAGATCGTGATGACGATGATCTGGTCCTTTCCCATCTGCGGCGCGATCTTCATCGCGTGGGCCACCGCGTGCGCGGACTCGATCGCCGGGATGATCCCCTCCGTGCGGCTGGTGTACTCGAAGGCCTCCACGGCCTCCTCATCCGTCACCGGCACGTACTCGGCGCGGCCGATGTCGTGCAGCCAGGCGTGCTCCGGTCCGATCCCCGGATAGTCAAGGCCCGCGGAGATCGAGTAGACCGGCGCGATCTGCCCGTACTCATCCTGGCAGAAATAGGACTTCATCCCGTGGAAGATTCCGGAGCGGCCGGTCGCGATGGTGGCGGCAGTCTCTTTCGTGTCCACGCCGCGTCCCGCTGCCTCGCAGCCGATCAGGCGCACGCCGGTATCGCCGATAAAGTGATAGAAGGAGCCGATGGCGTTGCTGCCGCCGCCGACGCAGGCGAGGACGGCGTCCGGGAGCCTTCCCTCCTTCTCCAGAATCTGCGCGCGGATCTCCCTGGAGATCACGGCCTGGAAATCGCGCACGATGGTCGGGAAGGGATGCGGTCCCATCACAGAGCCCAGGCAGTAATGCGTATCGTCTATCCGGTTCGTCCACTCCCGCATTGCCTCCGAGACCGCATCCTTGAGGGTCGCGGTGCCGGTGGTGACCGGGATGACCTCGGCGCCCAGCAGCCGCATGCGGTACACGTTCAGCGCCTGGCGCTTCGTGTCCTCCTCGCCCATGAAGACGACACACTCCATGCCCAGCAGGGCAGCCGCCGTCGCCGTCGCCACGCCGTGCTGGCCCGCGCCGGTCTCCGCGATCAGGCGCGTCTTTCCCATCTTTTTGGCCAGCAGCGCCTGCCCCAGCACGTTGTTGATCTTGTGTGCCCCGGTGTGGTTGAGGTCCTCGCGCTTGAGCCAGATCCTCGCGCCGCCCAGGTCCTCGGTCATTTTCTTCGCGAAATACAGGCGACTCGGCCGTCCCGCGTACTCATTCAGCAGCGTCTCCAGTTCCCGGTTAAAATCCGGATCGGCCTTAAATGTCTCATAGGCCTTCTCCAGCTCGATCACGGCGTTCATCAGCGTCTCCGGGATATACTGCCCGCCGTGGTCCCCAAATCTTCCTCTTGTCTTTGTCATTTTCCTTATCTCCTTTACCGGCCGCGCACCTTCTGTGCAAACAGCCGCATTTTCGCGATATCCTTGCATCTGTCCGTCTCGATGCCGGAGCTGACGTCCACTCCCCAGGGCGACGTGCGGGAAAGCGCTTTCTCAATGTTGTCCGGGCCAAGCCCGCCTGCCAGGATATAAGGCCTGTGCACCGCCTCAAGCAGCGACCAGTCAAAGGTCTGTCCGCTGCCCGTCCCACCGTCCAGCAGGACCATATCCGCGCTGCAGCGCTCCGCCGCCTCCGCGTCCTGCCTTTCCTTTATCCGGAAGGCCCGGATGACCGGCCTCTTCGTCATGTCCCGAAGCTCCTTCAGGTAAGCCTCGTCCTCATGCCCGTGCAGCTGCGCCGCCCGGATGATCCCGCTCTCCAGGCATCCGGCCACCGTCCGGGGCGCCTCGTCGACAAACACGCCAACCGGCGTGATCCGCTTATCCAGAAGGCCGGTCAGCTCCTCCAGTTCGGGGAGGCTGATGCTCCGCCAGAAGGGGCGGGACAGGATAAACCCCGCGTAGTCCGGCAGCACCTCGTTGACGAAGAGGATATCCTCCCTGCGGCGAAGGCCGCACATTTTGATCTTCATCCGCCCTGTCCTTCTTTCTTACCCTGCCCTTCCCCGCAGGCCGTCCAGCATGGCCTTTTTGTCCGGGGCCCGCATCAGCGTCTCGCCGATCAGCACGCCGTTTACGCCTGCGCGCCGCAGCACGTCAATGTCGGCCGTCGTGCGAATGCCGCTTTCCGCGACGAAGAGCACATCCCGCGGGACCAGCTTACGCAGCCGCTCGCTGTTGTGTACATCCACGGTAAAATCCTTCAGGTTCCGGTTGTTTACGCCGAGGAGCCTTGCGCCGTCGCGCAGCGCCATGGCGATCTCCTCCTCGTCGTGGGCTTCCACGAGGGCGGAAAGGCCCAGGCAGTCGCACAGGCTGATGCAGGCCTTCAGCGTCTCCTCCGGGAGCAGGGCGCAGATGAGCAGCACCGCCGAGGCGCCCAGCACCTTCGCCTCATAGATCATATAGGGATCCACCGTAAAATCCTTGCGGATGCAGGGGATGCTGACCGCTGCCGCGATCTCCTCCAGGTACCGGCCGCAGCCCAGGAACCACTCCGGCTCGGTCAGCACGCTGATGCAGGCGGCGCCGGCAGCCTCATATTCCCGGGCGATGGAAAGATAGGGAAAGTCCGGCGCGATGAGTCCCTTCGACGGGGAGGCTTTTTTGCACTCGCAGATAAAGCCGATGTCGTCCCCCTTAAGCGCCTCCTCAAACCGGAAAGGCTTTATCCCGGCCGCCTCGTCCGCCTTTGCCCGCGCGAAGGCTTTTTCCGCCATCTCCTCCGGGGAGACCTTCTCCTTCGCCAGCAGGACCCGCCGGGCGGTGTGCGCCGCGATCTGTGTCAGAATATTGTCCGCCACGCTCTGCCTCCCTCTGTCCTACCGGTTCGAGGCCGCGATGTAATCTTCCAGCTTCTTCATCGCGCTGCCGTTGTCGATCAGTTCGCCTGCAAGCTTTATCCCTTCCGAGAGGATGGGCGCCTTTCCGGCCGCGTACAGGGCGGCGCCGGCGTTGAGCAGTACGGCGCTGCGTCTGGGGCCGCGCTCCTCGCCGGAGAGAATCTGCCTGGTGATCTGCGCGTTTTCCTCGGGCGTTCCGCCGACGAGGTCCTCCTTCGTGCCGCGCTCTATGCCGAACAGCTCCGGCGTGATGATGTAGTCGATGTACATGCCGTCCCGGATCTCGCAGATCGTGGTCGGCGCGCTGATGCTGATCTCGTCCAGCTTCTCCTGGCCGTAGACCACCATGCCCCGCTGCACGCCGAGGCTGGAGAGCACGCGGGCAAGCGGCTTGACCAGATATTCATCGTACACGCCCAGGACAAAGTATTTCGGATTGCCGGGGTTGGTCAGCGGCCCGAGAATGTTGAAGACCGTCCTGAAGCCCAGCTCCCTGCGGATGGCCCCGACGTATTTCATCGAGGTATGGTATTTCTGCGCGAAGAAGAAGCAGATGCCGACTTCCCGCAGAAGGGCGGCGGCCTTTTCCGGATCCTGGTCGATGTTCACGCCCAGGGCCTCCAGGCAGTCCGCGGCGCCGCTTAAGGATGAGGCTGCCCGGTTTCCGTGCTTGGCCACCTTCACGCCGCCCGCCGCCGCGATCAGGGAGGCGGTGGTGGAGATATTGAAGCTGCGCGCCCCGTCCCCGCCGGTGCCGACGATCTCCAGCACGTCAAGTCCGTGGGCGACCGGCGTGGCGTGCTCGCGCATCGCCTGGGCGCAGCCCGCGATCTCATCCGTGGTCTCCGCCTTCGCGCTCTTGGTGGAGAGCGCCGCCAGGAACGCCGCATTCTGGGTCTGTGACGTTTCCCCGCTCATGATCTCGTTCATCACGGTATACGCTTCGTCGTAGCTGAGGTCCTCTTTGTTAACAATCTTTGAAATCGCTTCCTTGATCATCCCTGTATCCTCCTTAAGCTCTTTCCTTTTTTCTGTTCTATGCTTTTTCTCAGTCCTGTTATTTCAACATGTCGATCCAGTTCTGCAGGATCACCCTGCCGTCCGGCGTCAGGATCGATTCCGGATGGAACTGCAGACCGCAGACGTTCTGCTCCCGGTGCCGCACCGCCATGATCTCCCCGTCGTCCGCCCTGGCCGTCACCTTAAGGCAGTCCGGCAAAGTTTCCTCCAGGAGGGCCAGTGAATGGTACCTCGCCACCGGGATCTCCTCCGGCAGTCCCGCAAACAGGGGATCTTCCCGGTCGATCTTTGTCCTGGACTGTTTTCCGTGCATCAGTGTTTTTGCGTAGCCGACCGTGCCGCCGAAGGCCTCGCAGATCGCCTGATGGCCGAGGCACACGCCGAGAATGGGGATCTCCCCGCCCAGGGATGCCGCCGCCTCCACGCAGATGCCCGCGTCGGCGGGACGCCCCGGACCCGGGGAGAGCACGATGCCCCCGGGGGCAAGCGTCCTGATCTCCTCCAACGAAAGGGCGTCATTTCTGACCACCAGGATGTCCGGATGCAGCATGCCGAGCATCTGGTAGAGGTTGTAGGAAAAGCTGTCATAGTTATCGATCAGCAGTATCATAGGTCTTCCTCCTGCGCCTGGCGCAGCGATTCGATCACGGCCGCCGCTTTGTTTACACACTCTTTGTATTCCTTTTCCGGGACGGAGTCCGCCACGATGCCGGCCCCGCTCCGGACAAAGACCTTGCCGTTCTTCCTGTAGGCGATGCGGATGGCGATGCAGGTATCCAGGTTCCCGGTAAAGGAAATGTACCCGATCGCACCGCCGTAGATGCCCCGCTTATTGTCCTCCAGATCATTGATCAGCTGGCAGGCCATGAGCTTGGGCGCGCCCGATAGGGTCCCCGCCGGCAGCACCGCGTTCACCGCGTCCAGGGGTCCGGCGTCCTCCCGGATCTGTCCCCGCACGGTCGAGCCGATGTGCATCACATGGGAGAACCGCAGCACCTGGTAGGCACTCTCCACCTCGACGGTGCCGAAGCGGCTGATCCGCCCAAGGTCGTTCCGCCCCAGATCGACCAGCATGCTGTGCTCCGCCAGCTCCTTGGGATCCGCCAGGAGCTCCCTTTCCAGCGCGGCGTCCTCCTCGGGGGTCTTTCCCCTCGGCCTCGTGCCGGCGAGGGGGAAGGTGTGCAGGACCCCGTCCTCCAGCCTGACCAGCGTCTCCGGCGAGGCGCCGGCGACCTCCATGTCGCTCCCGGAGAAGTAGAACATGTAGGGGGAGGGATTGACCGTGCGCAGTACGCGGTAGGTATCCAGCAGGCTGCCGGAGAAATCGGCCTCCAGCCGGTTGGACAGCACGATCTGGAAGATATCCCCCTCCAGGATGTGGTGCTTCGCCTTCTCCACCATCGCGCAGAAGGAAGCCTCGTCAAAAAGCGGCTTCACCTCCCCCGTCAGCTTTCCCTTTTTCTCCGGACAGGGGCTGCCCGTCCTGATCAGGGAAGCCATCTGGGCCAGCTCCAGCGCCGCCCGGTTGTATCCGGTCTCGGGATCATCCAGGGAAATGTTGACGATCAGGATGATCTTCTGCCGGTAGTTGTCAAAACAGATCACCTTGTCGAAGAGCATCAGGTCGACGTCGTTGAAGCCCTCGCTGTCCGCCGCGTCCAGCCGGAGGGTCGGCTCGGCGTATTTGAGATAGTCGTAGGCAAAGTAGCCGACCAGGCCGCCGGTAAAGGGCGGAAGTCCCGGAATAACAGGGCTTTTGTGCTCCTCCAGGACCTGCCGGATATATTTTCCCGGGTCATCCGTCTCGAAGGTGAGGCTGCCCACCTTCATCACCCCGTCCCGGCAGGAGATGCACAGGCCGGGATCGCAGCCGAGGAAGGTGTACCTGCCCCAGCTCTCATGCTCCGCCACCGATTCGAGCATATAGCAGTGTCCGGAGACATTTTTCAGGATTCGCAGGACCTCCATCGGCGTCTTCACATCCGAAAAGATCTGCGCGCTCACCGGCATGCACCGGTATTTCCCCAGTGCCGCCATCTCTTTGACCTTGTCCAGTCCGGGCGATATCTTCATCCTTCTTCTCCTTCCCGTAAACTTCCCATAAACACAACGATCCCCGGCAGAATCACGCCGACTCTGCCGGGGACG
>CAMOKZ010000125.1 GCA_946618155.1 uncultured Lachnospiraceae bacterium
TCTCCGAGCTGGGTACGGATGGTCTCGTCCACCGAGCCGGAACCGGAAAAGCCCAGGTCCGCGAGGGTGGTGGTCAGCTGCGGCATATCGTCCTCAAAGATGGTCACCTGCATCTCGCTGCAGAGCCGCTCTATTTTTTCTGCCATGGCCTGCGGCGTTTTGCCGGAAGCCCGAAGTCCGTTTATTCTGGTGAAGTGTGTATAACGCCCCCGCATGGCGACCCCGTAGAGCAGGGCGATGACGGCCCAGACCGCGATGATGATTCCGGCAAGGCGCACTCTGCGCCTTCTGCGGTCCTCGATCGCCAGCCGCTGGGCGGGTCCGAGGGGAGCTGCGTTCTTTTTCCTAAGATTAGCCATGAAAAAGCAGTCCTTTGTTAATTCTTTATTGAAGTGCAATCCATTCTACATGAAAAAGAGAGGAAATGCAATTCACTTTTTGTCCCAATATTCCTTTGATTTATGGCACATTTTCGGGATTTCGTAAACCCCCTCCCTGAAGTTTTCTTTTTTGTTAAAGGCATCCCCCGGCAGGAGATAAAAAACGGCAGGAAAAAGGAATAAAAAAATTAGCACTCACCTGTTGACAGTGCTAACAAAACGTGATATACAAGAATAGGAAATGTTCTAAACAAGATAGAACACAGAAAGGGGGATGCCTATGAATATTCAGAAATTTACCCAGAATTCCCTGCAGGCAGTGAATGAACTCGAAAAGATCGCTTATAAATTCGGCAACCAGGAGATCGAGCAGGAGCACCTGCTCTACAGTCTGCTCACGCAGGAGGACAGCCTTATCCTCAAGCTGGTTGAGAAGATGCAGATCCAGAAGCAGCATCTGCTGAACCGCCTGGAGCAGGTCATCGCGGGAAGGCCGAAGGTACAGGGCGGACAGCCCTACATCGGACAGCACCTGAACAGGGCGCTCGTGAGCGCGGAGGATATCGCGAAGTCCATGGGAGACGAGTATGTCTCCGTGGAACATCTCTTCCTGTCGCTGCTGGAGTATGCGAGCCCGTCGATGAAGTCGTTTTTCCGGGAGTACGGGATCACGAAGGAGCGTTTTCTGCAGGCACTCTCCACGGTGCGCGGCAACCAGCGGGTCACCTCGGATCATCCGGAGGCTACCTATGATACGCTGAGCAAGTACGGCGAGGAGCTGGTGGAGAAGGCCAGGAGCCAGAAGATGGATCCTGTGATCGGCAGAGACAGCGAGATCCGCAACGTCATCCGGATCCTCTCCAGAAAGACGAAGAATAATCCCGTGCTGATCGGTGAGCCCGGCGTCGGCAAGACCGCCGTGGTGGAAGGCCTGGCGCAGCGGATCGTCCGGGGCGATGTCCCGGAGGCCCTTAAGAATAAGAAGATCTTTTCTCTCGATATGGGCGCGCTGGTCGCCGGTGCGAAGTACCGCGGCGAGTTCGAGGAGAGGCTGAAGGCCGTCCTCGAGGAGGTGCGCAAGAGCGAGGGCGAGATCCTGCTGTTCATCGATGAGCTGCATCTGATCGTCGGTGCCGGCAAGACGGACGGCGCCATGGACGCCGGCAACATGCTCAAGCCCATGCTGGCCAGGGGCGAGCTGCACTGTATCGGCGCGACGACGCTGGATGAGTACCGCAAGTACATCGAGAAGGATGCCGCGCTGGAGCGTCGTTTCCAGCCGGTGATGGTGGATGAGCCCACGGTGGAGGACACCATCTCCATCCTTCGCGGCCTGAAAGAGCGCTACGAGGTCTATCACGGCGTGAAGATCACGGACAGCGCGCTGGTGGCGGCGGCGACCCTTTCGCACCGCTATATCAGCGACCGTTTCCTGCCCGACAAGGCGATCGACCTGGTCGATGAAGCCTGCGCCCTGATCAAGACCGAACTTGATTCCATGCCGACGGAGCTGGATGAGCTGCGCCGCAGGATCATGCAGATGGAGATCGAGGAAGCCGCCCTGAAGAAGGAGACGGACCGCGCGGGTCAGGAGCGTCTCGCCCAGCTCCAGAAGGAGCTTGCCGAGCTGCGCGACAACTTCAACCAGAAGAAGGCGCAGTGGGACAATGAGAAGCATTCGGTAGAGAACCTGCGTCATCTGCGTGAGCAGATCGAGACGATCAGCAAACAGATCGAGAAGGCCAAGCAGAATTACGACCTTGAGAAGGCAGCCGAGCTGCAGTACGGCGAGCTGCCCAGGCTCCGCGAGCAGCTGGCTGCGGAGGAGGAGAAGGTGCGCTCCGGCGATCTTTCCCTCGTGCACGAGAGCGTGACCGAGGACGAGATCTCCAGGATCGTATCCCGCTGGACCGGCATCCCGGTGGCAAGGCTGACCCAGGGCGAGCGCAGCAAGATCCTTGCGCTGGCGGACCGCCTGCATGAGCGGGTGATCGGTCAGGACGACGGCGTACAGAAGGTGACGGATGCCATCCTGCGCAGCAAGGCCGGCATCAAGGATCCCGGCAAGCCCATCGGCAGCTTCCTGTTCCTCGGGCCCACCGGCGTCGGCAAGACCGAGCTGGCCAAGGCGCTGGCGGAGAGCCTGTTCGACGACGAGCAGAACATGGTCCGTATCGATATGAGTGAATATATGGAGAAACACTCGGTCTCCAGACTGATCGGTGCGCCTCCCGGATACGTCGGCTACGAGGAAGGCGGCCAGCTGACCGAGGCTGTGCGCCGCAAGCCCTACAGTGTCGTCCTGTTCGATGAGGTCGAAAAGGCGCATCCGGACGTGTTCAACGTCCTGCTTCAGGTTCTCGACGACGGCCGGATCACGGACAGTCAGGGCAGGACGGTGGACTTCAAGAACACCATCCTGATCATGACCTCCAACATCGGCAGCCAGCTGCTGCTGGACGGCATCGATGACAAAGGCGAGATCGCGCCGGAAACAGAGCAGATGGTCCTCGGCCAGCTGCGGGCCCACTTCAGGCCGGAGTTCCTCAACCGTCTGGATGAGGTCATCCTGTTCAAGCCGCTGACGAAGGAGAACATCACGAGCATCATCGAACTGATGATGAAGGACATCAACCGCAGGCTCGAGACATCGAGAATCCGCGTCGAACTCTCAGACGAGGCCAGAGACCGCATCATCGAGGGCGGCTACGACCCGGTCTACGGCGCGCGTCCGCTTAAGCGTTATCTGCAGAAGAATGTCGAGACACTGGCAGCCCGGGTCATCCTGACCGGCGAGGCCGGCGAGGGGGATGTCATCCTGATCGAGGCCGGTGGCGACGGACTGACCGCAAGAGTAGAAAAGGGAAACAAAGAGGAGTAAACGACACATAGGCGTGTGAAGTGAAAAGCGCTTCAGTGCGCGGAAAGCGCAGAGCGCAAAGGACAGGAGAGGCCGGCAGCGGGGAGCTGCCGGCCTTATCTTGTCTTCAGAGTGGGCGCGCGGGCCATACTTACAGATGCAGGGGCAAAATGGCCTGTTAATCTGCTGCCTTGGCGCGCGGTCATGGCTAAGGCGCAGATGGAGAGAGAAAACCGCGGGATAATCTGTGAGAAAAATTGCGCTTGTCACCGCGCTTACAGATGCCGGGACAAAATGGCCTGTTAATCTGTTACCTTAGCACGCGGTTAGGACCTGCGTACAGACAGAGAGAGCAAGCCACGGGAAAATCTGTTAGTGCGTACAGAGATAAGAAATTAGCCGCGGGAAAATCTGTTATGAAGCTTGCACTCGTCACCGCGCCTGCAGACGCTGGGATAAAATGGACTGTCAGTCTGCTGCGTTGGCGCGCGGTCATGGTTAAGGCACAGATGGAGAGAGCAAACCGCGGGAAAATCTGCGATAAAGCTGAGGACTACCGCGGCGGTCACGGCTACGGCCTGCGATAGCGGTTCAGGCACGCGTAGATCTCCTGCGGGCGGGGCATCGCATAGCCGCAGTAAATGGAACCCTCGCGGCCAAAGAGGGAAAAGCCTTTTTCCTCCAGATCGCGGACCAGAAGATCCGCGATCTGCGGCAGAGTCCGCTTTCCGTCGATCAGGTTTTCTACCGCGTATTTGAGCAGCAGGCCGAGCATGGCCGTCTGCTCGCTGTCGGCCAGCTGTTCGATGGCGCGAAGGTCGATCTCGCTTCTGCCCAGGGAGAAGCCTTCTTTGCCTCGACATTTCATCTTGAGGCGGCCGTCTGATCCGGCGCGCTCCCTGCCTGAACCTCCCTGCTCCTTCTGGCAGGTCATCACCCTGTGAGAGACAGGGAGGGCAAAGGGCGGGATGTCCTGGGCCCGGGCCTCCAGGGGGTACCCGGCGCAGATGGCTTTGGCTTTTTCCGTGATGTCGACCGGGCGGTAATTGTCCATCTGGATGATGGTGTCCGCGATGTGGAAGAAGGCGCCGGAGCTACCGGCGACCAGGATGGTCGAGATGCCGGCCTCCTCGAAGAGGCTGCGCGCCCGCTCAAGGAAGGGCGTGATCGGCTCTTTTTCCCGGGCGATGACGGCCTGCATGAGGGCGTCGCGCACCATGAAGTTGGCGGCCGAGGTGTCTTCGTCGAGCAGGATGAGATGCGCGCCGGCTTCTATGCTTTCTGCGATCCCTGCCGCCTGGGAGGTGCTCCCGCTGGCGTCGAGGGTGGAAAAGCGCGTGGTGCCGCGGCCGCCGGGCAGATGGTTGATGAACATGGAAATGTCCACGTCCCGCACAAAACGGCCGTCCTCGGCGCGCAGCTTGACTGCGGTCTCATCGGTGATGACATACTCCCTGCCGTCCCCGGCGATGTGGTTGTAGACGCCGAGGGAGAGGGCGTCCAGCAGGGTGGATTTGCCGTGGAAGCCGCCGCCGGCGATGAGGGTGATGCCGCGGGGGATCCCCATGCCGCTGATCTCGCCCCTGTGCGGCACCTTAAGGGTGACCCGCAGGCGCTCCGGCGAAGTAAAGGGGATGGAGTCTTTCATCGGCCTGTCGCTGACGCCGCTCTCCCGGGGAAGGACGGAGCCGTCCGAGACGAATGCGCAAAGGCCAAGGCCCCCGAGCTGATCCCGGATGCTCTGCTGGTCCCGGGCGAGGAAAATGGCGCGGCGAAGGGCTTTTTCATCGGTCGCGGCGTAGAAAAGAGAAGCCTCCGCGGCCTCCGGAAGATAATCAAAAAGGATCTTTTCCAGCTCCCTGGCCGCGATCGTCCTGCCGTTTGCGGGAAAACCGACGAAGAACCTGACGATGATGTCATTTTCCCGGATCTCGCAGGCGGTGCGCGCGATCACTTCCTGCCCGCAGCGGGAGATCGTGATCAGGCCGCTCTTTCCGGATCCTCTTGCCCTGAAGGAGCTCCCTGCGATGGCGCGGGAAAAGGCGCGGATCAGGAAATCCGCCAGGGTCGTCCGCTCGAAGGCGCTCTGCCGGTATTCCTCCGGGAAAGCCGCATCCCTGTGGGCGATATGGATGCTGAGGGCGGAGGGGGAAGCAAAGGGATCGCCCTGCACGTGGTCGATGGAAAGAACAAAGCGGGGGAAGCGATACGCGCCGGCCAGCGATTTGTAGGCCGGGTAGCTTCTATGGTCAATGGAGAGAAGCTGCGTGCGCAGCTGCTGCGAAGTCTGCATGAGATAACCTCCTGGTGTAGTCATTCTGGTGTTTATCTTACCATGTTTTAAGGGAAAGTAAGGCTATTTTCAAAGAGAGTTTTATGATATGATTTCGATATGACGAAGGCTCTGCAGTCAATGCCATGCCAAAGTCTTTTATCAATGTCGCAATGGACGACCGGGATATGGAAGGAGGCCTGAGTATGTGCAAAGTGACAGCGTATTCGATTGATGGAAGAATAATATATATGGCTGATATTAAGCAGAAATATGTTGCAAATATTATTGATGCAGCCAGGAAGTGCGACTATATAGATAAAATCATTCTGTTTGGTTCTGCCCTGGAGGAGAGATGCCAGGAGAGCTCAGACATGGATCTTGCCATTTTTGGAAATCAGCCGGAAGGTAAGTGCCTTACATCCGCGAAGTACAGGAAGTTTGCCAGGCAGTTATCAAGTTTCGATGAGTTCAGACAGAATTATGATCTTCTGTATTTTAAAACCGGGAAAAAATACACGGGAATGATCATGAAGCACATCATGGAGGGGGAGACTTTGTATGAAAAACAGGGCTGACCATCAAATGGAATTGTCGATGCCTCAGATTCTGGCGGACTTACATATAGCTGAGAATTGTATTCAAGAAGCTGAAAAAGCCTCACCGAAAATGGCAAAACCTTTCAAGGGTCAGGCCGGATATCATTTGCAGCAGGCTGCAGAAAAATTGATTAAAATACAGATTTACAATGCCGAAGTTACATTGGATTATTCAAAACTATATAAGCACGGACTGGATGATTTGATGGCTTATGCACAAAGTTTAGGAATCGAACTAATAGTACCTCCGTATATCAAGAATCACGCCTATGTTATTTCCTCCTGGGAGGCACGAGGGAGATATGACTTACACCTGATTGTACGGATAGATGTTCTGAAAAAGGCGTGCTTTGAGATTAAGACCTGGAGAAATGAGTTAATTAAGTATGGTTATAAATAATGAAAACCCAATCAGAGCGGGGCAGAGAGAAGGGACAAAAATGCTGATATGGGCGCAC
>CAMOKZ010000126.1 GCA_946618155.1 uncultured Lachnospiraceae bacterium
GGTCATCCCTTGCGGCGGCGCGTCACATAAGATATGATGAAAGTGCAGGAAGAAATACAAAAAAACGGATATACAGGAAAGGGGGCAGTGGGATGAGGAAGAAACAGAGAACAGCGGTGATCATCTTGCTGGCCGGAGCGGCCTGCCTTGCGCCGGCCGGGATGGCTGCGGCGGATCCTGTTGAGCAGGAGATCACCCCGACCTACGTACAGACGTCGTCGGTGCTGTACGAGCCGGGCTATGATCACGGCGGCTGGAATGTATATGATTATGACATGACGACAGCCTGGAGCGAGGGCGCAAACGGGCAGGGAATCGGTGAGTATATCATCCTTGGCGTGCCGGACGGCTCGACCATCACCGGCGGGTGGATCTCCCCCGGCTACTGCAAGACCGAATCCCTTTTCTATAAGAACGGCGCGCCGACAAAACTGGAACTGACGACCGGGGACCAGACCACCGTGATCGACCTTGGCGGCGCGGCAAACTGGTATCCGAACGCGACGGGCGGCGTCTCCTTCAAGCTGCCGCAGCCGGTCGAGTCCTACGGCGAGGTCGTTTTCAACATCCGCGAGGTCCGTCCCGGATCAGCCTATGAGGATACCTGCATCAGCGAGATCCATCTGACCGGTTATCCCGCAGAAAGCTATACCTATGGCGGGGATACGGGCCCGAATACCGCAGGGACGCAGCTGACGGATTCCCAGATCAGCGTGATCGCAGGCCTGGGCAGCTACCTCTACCGCAACAAGCTCGGCAGCGGCAGCGCCTACCCGATGTACATCGACGCCTACGCGCTCTCTGACTGGGAGAAGGCCTGCTGCCTGTACTGGTACCAGTACAGCATCACGGATTACCGGATCACCCAGGCGGGAGAGTACAACTACGCGGCCAGGGATGACCTGCGCAGCATCATGCAGGAAATGTTCGGCTATGTCACGGATACCGAGATGGACGCTTTCTACAACGCGTACACGGAATGGTCGAACGGCCCGCTTGTCTACATGAATGCGGTGGGCGATTTCGGTGACGCCGGGATGGCGTACTTTGAACAGCCCTTTGATGTCGGGGAGTACAACGGTCAGCTGTACGTGACCGGCGAAGTGAAGGCCTGGAATTCCTCTGTCGGGACCTACCAGCCGGATTACCGGTACACGATCATCTGCGATCTGGATCCCTCCGGCATGTTCGGCAGGTACAGCCTTGCCGGGATAGAGGTGCACACCTGGTAAAGAAAAAGGAAACACACGGAAATAGTAAAGGCGGCTGCCACCAGACCGGTGACGGCCGCCTTTTTCAGACCAAAGCCTTATTTCAGATAAAACACGGACGCTTTTCCGCGCCCTCTGCGCAGCAGCTCTTCCTGCGCTCCCCGCGCCCGGACGAAGAGGTCGTCTGTATCCATGACGAGCCTGCCCTCCCGCTTCAGGAAGCGGCCGGCGACCATGGTGTAGCGGACATTTGCGCTGTTTGCGCTGTAGAGGATGGCGGTGACGGGGTGATAGCAGGCCAGGGTATCCGGCGTGTCCAGATCCCAGATAACCAGGTCCGCGGGCGCCCCCTCCGCAAGATGCCCCGTGCCGAAGGCAAAGGCGCGGTGGCCGTCCATCAGGTGCTGCCAGACCATCTGCGCGGGGCAGGCGGTGCCGTCGTCGTAAAGGAATTTGCCCAGCAGGGCGAAGAACCTTGCCTGCTCGAGGGGGCTTACCGTATTGGAGCTGGCCGCCCCGTCCGTGCCGAAGCCAAAGGGCAGATCCCGGTACAGATCAAAGAAGCCGCCCCGGCCCATGCCGAGCTTCATATAGGTCTTGGGGCAGAAGGCAAACATCGTATCCTTCCCCAGAAGCGGCACATCCTCCTCCTGCACCCACAGGCCGTGGGCCACCAGGACGGGAAGAGAGAAGGCGCCAAGCTGCGCCAGATAGCCGAAGGGGGTAACGCCGTAGCGGGAAAGGGCAAGGTCCACCTGCGCCTTTTCCTCGGCGAGATGCAGATGCAGCGGCAGCCCCATGGCCTTCGCGGCGTCGATGATCTCGCCCATCGCCTCCGGCGGGCAGGTGTAGTCGGCGTGGGGTCCCATGCGGAATTCCACAAGCCCGGAATCATCCCGGTGTGCGGCGATAAATTCCCTGACCTGCGCGAGCCGGTCCGCAAAATCCGGCGCGGTGCCGAAGACCGTGGGGGCAAGGTCCGCGCGGATGCCGGTATCTTTTACGGCGCGCAGCACTTCCTCCTCCATAAAATAGTGATCCGCCACGGCGGTAACGCCGTTACCTATCATCTCCGCAATGCCGAGCTTCGTCCCGATGTAGACATCCTGCGGCGTCATGCGGCTCTCATAGGGGAAGATCATGTCGTTGAACCAGGCGTCGGAGTTGCAGTCCTCGGCGATCCCCTTGAAGATATTCATGGCCGTGTGGGCGTGCAGGTTGGTCAGGCCGCAGCTGACATAGTACCGGCTGCAGTCGATGGACTCCCCGGCGCGGCGGCTGCCGTCATCGGTGTCCGCGGGGACGATGGCGGCAATTTTCCCCTCATCGATATAGACGTTCTGCCGGGTCAGGACAGAGCCGTCCTCCTTGATCAGGTTGGCGCATTTGAGCAGAACAGAAGCATCAGGCATGATGAACCCTCCTCCTCCCGCAGAGCCGCGGGTCAGCAGAACTCCTGACGGAGCGAGCGGCAGAGCGACAGGACCTTGTCGCCGCGCGGCTCCCCGGAGATATCCTTAAAATCAAGACCGGCCAGATAGTAAGAGAATTTCGGCGGGTAGGACACCCGCTCAAGCATCAGGGGAATGATCTTCAGCTCGCCGGAATCAGAGATCGTGCAGGCGTTGCGCACCTCCCGCAGCACGTCGGCCGACTGCATGGACCAGGGACTGACCAGGAGGAGAAAGGCGCTCGAGGCGGAGATCCCGTTGACGATATCTTCGGCGTAATCATCATTGCGGATCATCCGGTGATCGATCCAGGGCTTGATCCCGTTTTCCTCCAGCCCGTTGGCGAGCAGGTCGGCTGTCTCCTGATCCCGGTGACTGTAGCTGATGAAGGCCATCCGGGATCCTGTCGTCTTCAGGCTTTCGCGGATCCGGCGGGAGATGACATCGCATCTCTCTTCGTTACGCTCGAACAGGGTCACGGTCTCCAGCTCCTCCACCGTGCGCAGGGCGGACATGCACTCGGTCAGAAGCGGCACCAGGCTCTTTTCAAAGGCGATCCTCTGGTTGCCCGCGCCGAGGACCGGCAGGGCGACAGACCGGATGGAGATGCCGAGCGCCCTGCATTTTTTCACCGCAAAGAAAAGGGTATCGTAAAGGCTGCGCAGCTCATTCTCTGTGATCTCCTGCCGGAACCTGCTGAGGATCTCCACGCAGGCGATCCGCCCGAAGGGCTGGCCGATGAGGGGCGCCGAGATCCAGACGCCTAAGTCTTTCAGGTTCAGCGCAGGCGCCTTGGCAAGATCGGCGACACTGATGCACCGTTCCCGGTAGAGCGCGCCGATGAGGGAAGTCGGGGTCGGCATATAATCCCCGCGGAAAGCCGAACAGACCAGCAGATCGGCCTGCTCAAGCGCGGTCACATTTCCGCAGAAGACGCGGATGGACTTTTCGCCCCAGGGCGTATTGATCGTAAAATCCTGCATGCGCTCACCTCCTTAACAACAAAACAGAAGAAGCCAAGACCAGTTTACCATGCTTCCCGCAAGGATGCACGAAAAAAGGAGCGGACAGCGCCGCTCCGAAATCAAATGCTTTATCCGGTGGCATCGGCGCCCTGCAGGGAGTAAAATAGGGGAAGAAGATCTGCCGGCGGGCATAAAAAGGAGTGGGAAGATGAATATCGCGCTGACCAAAGAGGAATATGAGAGCATCCTGCGCATCAAACGGGACCTGCACATGCACCCCGAGCTTTCCGGCGAGGAGGTGCGGACGACGCAGGTCATCAGGGATTTTCTGAAAGGGATTCCCGGAGTGGAACTGCTTGACCTGCCGGTAAAGACCGGCGTCGCGGCAAGGATAAAAGGAAAAGGAGAGGGACCGGAGACAATGCTGCGGGCGGATATCGACGCCCTTCCGCAGACGGAAGATTATGAGAGCCCGTGGAAGTCGGTAAACCCCGGCGTCATGCACGCCTGCGGCCATGATTTCCACACGGCGGCGCTGCTGGGCGGGGCGATGATCCTTTCCCGGGCGGCAGCGGCAGGAGAACTGAAGGGATGCGCCGACCTGCTGTTCCAGCCGGCGGAGGAGGGGACGACGGGTGCCCGGCAGATGATCGACGCGGGGCTCTTTGACGTCATCCATCCGGACCGGTGCTTCGGCATGCACAACTGGCCCTCCGTCCCCGCGGGGAAGATCGTCATCCATCCCGGGGCGCTGATGTCGGCAAAGCGCAACTTTACCATCCGGATCTTCGGCTTCGGCGGACACGGGTCCATGCCGCATCTCAACAGAGATCCGATCGTGTGCGCGGCGGCCCTGATCCAGTCCCTGCAGACTGTGGTCAGCCGCAGCATGAACCCCCTCTCGCCCACCGTCCTTTCCGTCAACATGATTCAGGGCGGCAGCCCGGTCAACCTGGTGGTGAACGAGGTGGAGATGCGCGCCACCATCCGCTCCCTCTCGGAGGAAGCCCTGGACAGGGCGATCGAGCGGGTGCAGACCCTCATGGAAAATACGGCCCTGGCCTACGAGTGCCGTGCCGAAATAGAATGGAAGGAACGGATCCCCGCCGTCTTCAATACGCCGGAGATGTGCGCCGCGGCGGAGCGCGCCGCCGGAGAAGTCTGCAGCGCCGTGGAAAGCGCGGAGATCACGGACGCGCCGCCCTCCCTTGCCAGCGAAGATTTCGCCCTGTACCGCGGCTATGCCCCGGCCTTCTTCTACTGGGTCGGCAGCCACAGGGAAGGCGAGCCGGAGGAGCAGCTCCACCGGCCGCGCTTCCACACGGACGACGAAGCCCTCTATGTGGCTGCGCCGCTCTACGCGGCAAGTGCGATATACGGTTCCGGCGCGCCGGATGCGGAAAAGTAAGGTCCGGGCAGCCTCACGGCTTTGCCGGGTCTGCGGGCTTTTCCTTATACAGCACGATGGAAAGAATCGTGCTGGCCGCCAGAAGGAACGGGTAGAACAGGTAGGGAATGATGGCAATGCTCGAGATGCCGCTTAAGGTGGCGGCGATCAGGAGCTGCGCGCCGTAGGGGATGATGCCCTGGAAGATGCAGGAGAAGGTATCCAGGAGCGAGGCGGTCTGCCTCGGGTCGATGCCATATTCCAGAGAGATCTCTTTGGCGATCGGGGCCGCGATGACGATGGCCACCGTATTGTTTGCCGTCGCGACATCCATCAGGCCCGTGAGCAGGCCGATGCCCAGCATACCGGCTTTGCGGCCGCGGGCGTGGGAGCGGATGAAGGCCAGCAGCGCGTCAAAACCGCCGTAGGCCCGCATCAGCGCACTGATGGAGGAGACGAGGATGGTCACGATCATGGTCTCGAACATGCCGCTTGTCCCGTCGCCCATGGCAAGAAAACCTGAGGAGAAGGTGATGGTTCCGGCAGTCCCGCCGATCAGGAAGAACAGCACGATGCCGATGCCGAGCACGACAAATACGTTCACGCCCAGCAGGGCCAGGAGCAGAACAAGAAAATAGGGCAGGGCAAGCCAGATGTTAAAGTCATATGCCTGCAGGGATACGGCGGGGTTTTTCAGGGTGTAGACCACCAGGATCAGCACCGTGAGCAGGGCCGCCGGGGCGGCAATGCGGAAATTCACGCGGAATTTGTCCTTCATCTCCACGCCCTGGGTCCTGGTGGCGGCGATGGTGGTGTCCGAGATGACTGACAGGTTATCGCCGAACATGGAGCCGCCCACGACCGTGGCGACGATAAAGGGCATGGACATGCCGGTGCTGCGGGCGACCTGGGCTGCGATGGGAACGAGCACCGTGATGGTGCCGACGCTGGTCCCCATGGACATGGAGATCAGGCAGGCAATGATGAACAGGCCCGGGACCGCCAGCGTACCGGGAATGATGCTGAGCAGCAGCCCCGCGGTGCTTGACGCGCCGCCGGCGGCGCTGGCCAGGCCGGAAAAAGCGCCCGCCATCAGGAAAATAAAGAGCATGATCACAATGTTGTCGTCACCGATTCCCTGGGCGCACAGATGGATCTTCTCATCAAAGGAGAGGGCGGGGTTCTGGATAAAGGCGACGATCAGCGCCAGCCCGAAGGCGACAACGACGGAGATGACATAGAATCCCATCTGGCCCTCGAGCGGGTGGATGTATTCAAAATAGATACCGCTTCCGAGGTAGATCAGCAGAAAAATCAGGATCGGCAGCAGGGCAGCCGGGTTAGGTTTGCGTTCGTTCATGAAAAATAGGTCCCCTTCCTAATAACTGGTAAAATATAGGCAGAAACGCAGAAACCGCCACGCTTCCGGTGACGGTTCCTGATGGATATGCCTGTCTCTTACTATAGCACAAACGGACAAAAGATGGTATATATGCCAATAAAAAAGCCATCCTCATGCGGGCATGAGGATGGCTTTTCCGCCGGGGCAGCGG
>CAMOKZ010000127.1 GCA_946618155.1 uncultured Lachnospiraceae bacterium
GGCCGGCTTCCCGCCGGGACGCCGCTTTCCTTCCAGGCCGCCACGATCACCGCGGCGTCCTCCTCATGGATCCCGACCATCGCCTTCATGTCGCAGCGGATGGGGTCGCAGACAAAGGTCACGGCGGGGAATGCCGCTGTCGCATATCCGCTTCTCCGGTCGGGCGGGGAAAAGAAGCAGCCCAGGTCCGGATGGGTGTGGCCGAACAGCACCGTCTCGCTCTCTCCGTCTGCGAGGAATGGATCCTTCTGTCTGCCGTCCGGCATCAGGTTGCATCGTTTTTCAAACCGGCAGTAGATCTCGCGCTCCGCGGCCAGCCGGTCAAGCATTACGCCGTCCCGCTCTGTCTCCACCACCGAAGCGTGCACCGGGGAACGGCTGGCGGAATAGATGTAGAGAAAATGGCTCACCACCACGTGGGTCCGCCCTTCACCCGCAAACACATGTCCCATGCCCTGGTACTGCTGCTCGTAGCAGTTCACCGCGGCGCGCTGCCCGAAGCAGATCATCCGGCGAAGCTCCTCCCACGCTTCGGGGAGAATGATCACCGAGGAGGCGCCGCCCCCGTAGGCGCCGAAAACGACGCCCCGGCAGCCGGCCCTGATCCTTGACAGCAGCTGGCCCCGCTCCGCGCGGGGAAATTCCCGCTTCTCGCCGTTTCTTTCTCTTGGCGGGAGCGGCGGCGCGGCCTGCCCGCGGGCAAAGAAGCCGCGGTCCGTCCGGTCTTCCTCCCGATAAGGCAGCGCAAGCCTCCGGTATCCGGAAAAATCTCTCCTGTCCATTTCTTCTTTCCTCCTGACAGCCCGCTCATCCTGTGCCGCAGCCCGTCCTCTCATCGGCCGGGTCTTGGCGGAAGCGGCGGCGGACCGCCCTTTGTCTTTCCGCCGGCAGCCCCTGCATGGGTCCCTGCGCTTTTTACGCCTTCGGCAGGACCAGCCTCGCCGTATCCGGTCTCCCGGTCGGGAAGCACGGGTTCCTCTCCCGTTTCCGGCGCCGTCCTCAGCACCGCGAAGGGGTCGAGGGTGGGGAAATCCCCGTTTGCCGTATGCTTCTCCTGCCAGCGCTTCAGCGCGCTGTTCGCCATGGACCCGTACCTGGTCACGGCCGGGTCGTGAATGATATCCCGGATCGTTTTTTCCGCCAGGGTGCGCAGCGAAGAGTTGGCGCCCCAGTGATCCGTGCACTGTTCTCCGTTGCGGAACACATTCACCGACGCCAGGTGTCCCTTCACGGTGCGCATCCTGCCGCCCGGCCCGCGCACGATCGCCTCGCGGTACCTGACCTTCGGCTTCGTCTGCGGATAGCCGTTCTGTACGGCGATCTCAAACACCAGTCCCGCTGCCTTTTTGGGGATGATGTCGGTCGTCTGCGTCAGATACCAGGTCGGTGCGTGCACGGTAACGACCAGCACGCACATGCACCCTGCCGGCGGCTTTTCCCGCTCGATCTGGACGACCTCGGGCCGGAAGGTCTCGAGAAGCTCCAGATAATCATTCCGCAGCGCTTCCAGCGAGTCATCGCTCCATCTTCCCATCTGTCATTTCCCTCCCTTCCTGATTTCCGGTGTTGTCATTCCTCTGTCTCATCCGCTCCGCTCTCAGCAAGCGTAAGATCCTGTTTCATCAGCGCCTCGTCCCCGCTGCAGACAAAGCAGAAGGACTGCGTGCCCTCGTCCAGCGCGTCCAGTCCGCCCTCCGTCCTGACCTTCAGGTATCCGCCCAGCGGCCAGCCGAGAGAGAAGAGGGATGCGCCCATGAGCCGCTCCGGCGTATCCGCCGGGGAAAATCCGCCAAGCACAAGGCCCGGCTCGCCTCCCGCCCCGGCGCGGGGCTGTTTTCCTGCCTTCCGGCAGTCCGCGCAGATCTGCCGGCTCAGCCTTGTGCGCCCCTCGTGGGAAAACCCTTCGGGGAGCGGCGCGCCGCAGCACTTGCAGGTATCCTGCACGATCACGCCCCCGTACCCTGCTCCCGCATAGGAAAACACGTGGGCGCCGAGGGTAAACTTCTCTGTGCCGAGGACCTTTCCGATCCCGGCCAGCGCTTCCCCGAGGGAGAGCGCCAGCACGCTGCCTTCAAGGGGGATGACCTCCCGGGGCGCCCGCTCTCCGGCGCAGTCCGGGCAGCTTTTTCTGCGCATCGGGACGGCGCTCTCCAGGCCGAAGTTCGGCCAGGCGCTGTAGAAGACGCGCCGGTTTTTCTCCGGCGTAAGGCCGAGCACGATGGCGCGCATCTCCTCGGCCATCAGGTGGGCTGCCATGTCGGAGGCAAGACCGGAGGTGCGCACCGGCACCTGCTCCCCCTCCTCCATTCTGTACTGGGGCCCCGAGCAGCTGGTGCGGCGGAGCGAATCGGCAAACCAGCTCTCGTCGCACAGACAGCGCCAGCACGCGCCGGTGCCGTCCAGCACATTGGCCTGCGCCATTTCGCCGATGGTGCCGCCCTGGATCAGCACGGGGCGCCTCCCCGCCGGCACCTCGAGCCAGATCCGGTTGAGATACAGCTTGGCGGCGTAATTGTCCAGCGCCGCGAACACAAAGTCATATCCGGCCAGGGCCCAGGGGCCGATCAGCGCGATCTCCGCGTCTATCCCGTTAGCCTCTCCGCCCTCGGTCATCAGCACGCCCGCCCGCTTTGCGGCGGCCGGCGCCTTCTTTTTCCCGACGTCCTCCGGCGTGCGGATCATGCCCGCGTGCTTTGCGGCGTTCTCCAGGGTAAACCGGTCCATATCGACCAGGGTGATCCGGCCAACACCCATCTTGGCCAGATGCTCCGCCAGGCATGTCCCGACCGCGCCGGCGCCGACGATCAGCGCGCGCACCGCCGCGAAGCGGTCAAAGTAGGACATCATGCGCTCTTCGCTGTACATTCCTTTCATCTGTATCGCTCCGTCCTAATGCTCTTTTCCGGTGAAACGGTGCCCGCCGGCGCACAGATAGCAGCGGGCGCCGGGATCCCAGAATCCCCTCTGGGGCTCTCCCCGCCGGTTGCGCATCCTGCAGACCGGGCACTTGGGAAACCCGTATACCTTAAGGTCTGCCTTCAGCAGCGGGCGCGCAGGGAGGGGAGGCGGTGCGCCTTTTCCGTCCCTCACAGCTCCTCTCCGCCGGCCACGCTCCCGTCATCGGTGATGACCAGGACGCAGTCCTGCGTATCGCTCTCGCCGGTAAAGCCGAATTCCCCGAGGGTCATCTGCAGGTCGCTCGTGGTCTGTCTCGTCTGCGCGTTCTCAAACACATAGGTGGATACGCGCGGATCGATCCCGATCAGGTCCTCGCAGGAGGTCGCGATCTGCCCCAGCGTGTTGCGGGCGGTCACCGGCATGGTGCTCTTGGCGCCGGAGGAGCGGTTCATGATCTTGATGTCGAACACGCGCACGCTCTGCGCCGGCGGCTGAGTCTGCCTTCTTGCGATCTGTTCGGTTCCGGACAGAAGTTCATCGATAATTGCCATATCATCAGTCTCCTTTCTCTGGCTGCTGTTGTTTCCCGGCGGA
Source organism: uncultured Lachnospiraceae bacterium (assembly GCA_946618155.1). Taxonomy (GTDB): domain Bacteria; phylum Bacillota; class Clostridia; order Lachnospirales; family Lachnospiraceae; genus CAMOKZ01. Next base: position 3,493 of record CAMOKZ010000127.1, read on the forward strand.
CTTTCCCACCGGTATACAGACAATATAAAGGAGACCGGAAAAAAACTTTTCCGGTCTCCAGACATCCGCTGTTTTCAGTTTTCTGATGTTCAGGCGTCTTCGATGCGGCGGTAAGTGCGCTCGAATTCGCCCCGCTCGACAAAGTTAAAGTCCGCGTCCTCCACGGATCCGTCTTCGGCGTATCCGATCCGGTAGAAGAGCAGGACCGCGTTCCTCGCCGCGGTCAGGGGGGCGCCGAACAGCACAGCCCCGAAATACCGCTCCGGGTCCTCCGGGTCGATCTTCAGCCCCTTGTGTTCGATCAGGAAACGCACCTCGGGGCACATCGGATCATCGGCCTCCCAGTAGGAAAGGGGCTCCGGGATCTGTTCCCAGACATCCTGCTCCTCCAGGGCCCTGTGCTTTGCCTCAAAGAATTCCCTGCGGTTCGGATAGGGCCAGCCGCCGGTATCGAGCTTTACATAATCGCCCTCCGCCGCGATCTCGCCGGTCCCGCCCGTTGCTTCCCGGGAAAAGATCTCAAAGGTCCCGTCCGGGCGCCGCAGGATCTTTCCTTCCTCAATAAGGCGCGCCTCCAGGGGGCTCCCGCTGCCCAGTCTGCAGGCAGTGACCTTTTTTCCGCTGTATTTGATCGCTTTCTTCATCTTGCCGCTCCCCGCTGCTCACCTGCTGTCCGCCTGCCGCTCCCCGAAGGGTTCTGCCGCTCTGTTTTTGGCTTATCCGGCGTAGGGCAGCATCTCAAAATAGCTGTCCTCATCCATGCCGTTTATCATCCGCGGCCAGCCGCTGGTGTCCACGTACACACGAACCATGCTTCCGTCCGGGCGGCAAAGATCCGCCCAGGTCTCCCCGTCCGTACGGGCAAGACGAAGCTCTTCCCCGGCCGGCACCGTGACCGCCTCGCCTGTAGTCTCCGCGCTCTCCGCGTCCACTCCCTGCGCGGACAGCGATGCGATCGTTTTCAGCGGCATGCCGGTCGTCACCGTGTACCACTCCTTCTGGGGCACAGGCAGCCCGTCCGCGCCGACGGAGCAGATCCGCCGGCCCTGCCAGGTGCCGAGCATGTTGATGCGCGTATCCACCCGCAGGCACGAAGGATCGGCCGGTACATACAGGCGCGTCCCCTCCGCTGCTTCATCATACCCGCGTCCGAACCCGCCGGGAATAGTTCCGGCCAGATAGGGCGCGCCGTCCGCAAAACCGATCACGGAGATCCCGTGATATTCATTTTCGGAAACGCAGTCCAGATACAGCCAGCATTTCCCGTCAGCGGTGTGCAGCAGCACCGGCATCATCTCAAACCAGTCATACTCGCCCTTCAGCGTCTGCCCGTTCATCGTGATCTCATAGCCGCTGAACATATAGTTCTCATCCATGCCCCGGCCGATCAGCAGATTGTCCTCCGCGCCGTCCCCGTCCAGATCGAGGATGAAGGGGATGCCCTCGGCAGGGCAGGTGACAAAGGCGCCGGAAGCGGCGGTTACACGCCCGGTAAACAGCTCCGGATAACGGGCAAAGGACAGCGTGACCGTCTGCATGCCCGCCGCGTAGGCCGCGATCTCGTAGGGATTAAAGAAGAAGGTGACGCCGGCCGGACCCACTGTCCAGGAAAAGTCTTCCATGGGGCAGGCTGTGAGCGTCTCATGCAGATCAAAAAACATTTCCGGATCGTAGGCCGCCAGAAGCTCCTCCTCCAGGACGGCGCGCATCTGCTGCTCATCCGCGATGACATCCGTCAGGGCCAGTTTCTCCCCGGTCTGCGCGTCAAAGGTATGTCCCGTACAGTAATAGTAGCCATGGGCGCCTCCGGTATAGGAGGAACTGTACTGCCGCAGGCAGAGCACCTGGTCGTCCATACGCTCGACCGACAGGCTGGATTCCAGAAAGGCCTCGTAGGGAAGCCCCTCGATCGCCGACTGCCTGCTGTCATAGCACATTTCTTCATAACGGGAGGTCTTCTCCGCATCCTCCGCCTCCGTGAACGCCAGCAGCGCTTCCTGCAGGGCAGGATATTCTGCGGCAAGCACCGGGTCAAGGGACGGCACAGCCCATCTGAAGCTGCAGTAGGTATCCCAGGTCTCCTCGTTGTAATCCGCCCTGCTCCTTTCCGTGATGACCACGGAAGGAATCATCAGTTCCTCCTGCGCCGCAGCGGACGCAGCGGACGCGGCGGACGGCATCAGCGCAAGGGCGCAGGCAAACAGCAGAGCAGCCAGTTTTTTCATCGTCTTACCCCCTCCCCCAAACAAACGAAAAGAAAAATCCTTCGATTTCAGTATACCGCAGAACCGCCCCGCTGCAAAGACGCGAAAAATCCCTTTACTGCCCCCGCCGCCGCAGGTATACTTTAAGCGGAGAGCGCAGAAAACGCCCTCTTTCAGAGAACACAGCGGGAAAGGAGTCCTTATGGAAATAGAGAGAAAATGGCTTGTCAACGGATGGCCGGAGCCCGGGATGGAACTGCCGCTCCTTTATGAAGAGAGCATGCGCCAGGGCTATATCAGCGTGCGGCCGACCGTGCGCATCCGCGAGGAAGCCCGCCGGGGCGGCGACACGGAATACATCCTGTGCTTTAAATCCGCCGGCAGCCTGGCCAGGGAAGAGATCGAATTCCCGATCAAAAAAGAACAGTTCGCCCAGCTCGAAGACCTGATCGGCTTACCCCTCATCCCGAAGACACGGAAGACCTATCAGCTCCCGGACGGCCTGCACCTCGAGGTCAACCGGGTAGACGCGGACCTTCCCTCCGAATTCTGGTACGCGGAGATCGAATTTGAAACAGAGGAGCAGGCCATCTCCTGGGCGCCGGAAGAACCGGCCCTGGCAGCCTACTTCTCCCGCGAAGTCACAAACGAACCCGGGCAGACCATGGGCGCCTACTGGCTGCGGACGAGGGGCGCCGGCGTGCAGTAAGCAAAACGGCCTCGCCATGGCAAAAGGCATCCTAAGCAGCCGAATTTTCTTGAGGTTGCG
>CAMOKZ010000128.1 GCA_946618155.1 uncultured Lachnospiraceae bacterium
ATTCCTTGTCCTTCTTTACTGTGTTTAGGAATTTCTTCCTCAAAAACAAAACTTGTTTTGAATTTTCAAGGCTGTTTCACTGTTCAGTTATCAATGTGCGTCTGTCGCGTATCGCTCTCGACAGCTTGATTAGCTTATCACTCCGCCGGGGAATTGTCAAGCAGGAGATTGAAATTTTCTTTCTCCGCCTTCGCTCCCCTCGTGGAGCAGGTAAGTGTCATTCTACCATCTGAAATCTCCCGTGTCAAGGAAATTTAGAGTATCCCAGAAAGGGTTCCCGCCGCCAGCTTGTAGAAGATGTTCCAGTCCGCGAGGGCAGACAGGAAGGTGCTCTCGCTCACCATTCTGGCTGCCTGGGCGCCGTAGGGCGTCGCGGAAAACAGGGACACCAGAAGGAGCAGGATCCAGATCACGCACACGCCCTCGACCAGGCCGATGGCCAGTCCGCCCGCGCGGTTGACCGCGCTGATGACGGGAAGAGAGGCAAACAGGTCGAGCGCCGCAAAAATGGCCCGCAATACAAGGTTCACCACCAGAAGGGTGACCAGGAACGCGGCGGCCTGCACGATCAGGTTCGCGAAGAAGCCGGCGATATACCCGCCGAAGTCGGTCACGTTCAGCTTTTTATACCCCTCGCTGTTGTTGTAGCCGAGGAGCATGTCCTGCAGAAAGCCGGGAATGGGCAGACTGCGGATCAGCTTCGTCTGCTCCACTTTGGTCAGGGAAGACAGCACGCCGCTGCCCACGCTCTCCCCCAGGGTGTATCCGGGGAAATACTGGTCGATCAGGCCCTGCAGCTCAGCGTCGCTCATCCAGTCGACGGCAGAGCTGTCCATCCCGTACTGCTCCAGCAGGGAGCGGATGCTCTCCCTGTCCAGCACGCCCGAACCGTCGATTCCCGCGGCGTCCGCCGCAAGAGACGCGGTCTGCGCCTCGATCACGGTCTCGCACTGCTCCCGCACCATCTCATACAGGGGCGTCCGGGTGCGGACAAGATCCGTGATGACCGGCAGAAAGGCCCATACAAGGACCGTCGACAGAATCAGGGACAGGATTCCCGTCAGTTTCCGGACCAGGCCGGCGTGCATCCCAAGGACCGCGCACAGCACCAGAATGGCCAGTCCGATTATTCCCGCGATATTCATGTCCCCTCCCCCTTTTTTACCGGATACGGATATCGTTCAGGTTATGCCTGGTGATCACCGTAAACCTGCGTGAGCCGGACAGTCTCGTGAAGAAGCGGACCGGCTCCTCGAAATCAGAATAGAACCTTATCTTCCCGTGGCGCGTAAAGACCATCAGGTACTGCTCGCTCCAGGCCAGCACCTCATCCCCGTCCAGATCGATGTGGGAATAGCTGCCGTCAAAGGTCATCTGCATCATGCGTTTTCCTGTGTAGCTGTAAAGCTCAGTCCGCCAGCGGTCCTCCACGCCTGCGCTCGAATCCGTGCGGTTTTCAAAGACAAAGCCCACCGCGGAAGCGTTGTGGAAGGTGCTGACGATCTCGTCCGTGAAGGTCACTTTTTCTCTCTCGGCCGGCACGGCGCTGTTCTTAAAGACGATAAATCCCCCGTCGCCCACCGCGACCGGCGTCGACTGGTCCGCGTAGAACAGTTCCGGAAAGACCTGGCCGGGGTACTCCACGCTGCCCGTCAGGTGATCCGCCCCTGCGCCGGAGGCAGAGGAAAAGTCAAAGAAGGCGATGGTCGTCGCGATGCTCCCGCCGCCCACGCCGAGGAACGAGACCATCAGGCGCTTGCCGTTGGGCGAGACCGCGATATCGAGGGGATAGCCGTAATCCCCCACCGTCGTCCTGACCTCCGCGATCTTTTCCCCGTTCTTCGTGTACAGGGTGATCCAGGTGACCTCCCCGTCAGCCGTGGTCAGGGCAGTCACACCCTGCCGGGACACAGAGGCCCCGAGAATGGGCAGCTCCGTCTCAAAGGAGCCCAGCAGGCCGTCTTCGGTGAACACCACCGCCTGCGTGCCCTGCTGCTCCGCGATCACCATCGTGTGGTCGTCGCAGATATCCGTGATCGGCGCCTGCATGCTGAAGGCGCTGCTCCACTTTGCCGCGTTCTTCCGGTTTACGCAGAAAACGCCGTCCGCGCTGTATTTGATGATGCTGCGGCCGAGCTTCGCGTAGGAAGTCCCCTCCGAGTCCGTATTCTCTCTTGCCGTCGTGATCTCGTAGGTCCTGAAGGTATGGTTCCGGTTATACAGATAGAACCCGATGGTGGCCACAAAGACCACGCCCAGGATGACCGCCATCAGAAGCCGCCGATCCGACCGGGGCACTTCCCCCGCGGGCGCATCGCCCCAGCTGCCGGAATCTCCCCCCTCCCGAAGCCTGATCATCTCCAGATCATTCTCCGGGTCGTCCCCCGCGTCCCAGGGGCGCCCAAGCTCCAGCTTTGCGGCCCATCCGGCCAGTGTTTTCTTCAGATCCCCGAATTTCATACACGTCTTTCCTTCATTCCGTCCGAAACCGCGCTTTTTACAGCTGAATACGCCCTTCCAGCGCGCGCAGGAGGGTAACTTCATCGATATATTCCAGGTCTCCCCCGACGGGCACGCCGCTGGCGATTCTGCTCACCTTTATCCCGGTGGGCTTGATCAGCCTGCTGATGTACATGGCCGTGGTCTCTCCCTCCAGGCTCGAGTTCGTGGCGATGATCACCTCATCCACGTCTCCCTCAAGCCGCTTCATCAGCTCCCTGAGGCGGATGTCCCCCGGGCCGATGCCCAGAAGGGGCGAGATCGCGCCCTGCAGGACGTGGTAGACCCCGTCGTACTTTCCCGTCTTCTCGTAGGCGCCAAGATCCCGCGAGGTCTCCACCACCATGATGGTGTGTTTGTCCCGCTTGGGATCGCTGCAGATCGGGCAGATCTCCCGGTCCGTCATGGTGCAGCACACCTTACAGTAGCAGATGTGCTTCCTGGCGTCTATGATGGAATCGGCCAGCTGCTGCACCCGTTCCTGGGGCATATTGACGATGTGAAAGGCCAGCCTCTGCGCGGTCTTTCCGCCTATCCCCGGGAGGGAGGAGAGCTGCTCGATCAGTTTTGTGACCTGGCTTCCGTAATACTCCATGCCTGTCTGCTCCTTACAGCCCGAGGCCTCCGAAACCGCCCGGCAGGCGCGGCATGCCCGCTGCGGACGCCTCATCCACCTGGCGCAGAGCTTCATTGACCGCAGCCACGATCATATCCTCCAGCATCTCGACATCGTCGGGATCCACAGCCTCCTCGGCCAGCTTCACCTTCAGCACCTCGCGCTTGCCGGAGACCGTCACCTGCACGGCGCCGCCGCCGGCCGCCGCGGTGAATTCCTTCTCCTCAAGCTGCTTCTGCGCTTCTTCCATCTGCTTCTGCATCTTCTGGGCCTGCTTCATCAGGTTGCCCATTCCGCCCGGCATACCGCCGGGAAATCCGCCTCTTTTCGCCATAACCGCTTATTCCTCCTCTTCCGTCTCGATATCCATATTGACAAACGCCTGCTGCGCCTCTTTGATGATCCTGATCTCGCGCAGCTTCTTCTCTTCTTCGCCCGCGTCCCCCGCAATGAGGAAGCGCACGTTTACGGCGCGGCCGGTCTTTTCCGCGATCAGCCGCTCCATCAGGGGCTTCATCTGGTCGTTCTGTGTGATCCTCTCCCCGAGGAAATCGCCGAACACGACGACCAGCGTGCTCTCCTCCTCGCTCGAGAATTTGAGCTTTGCCCGCGCCATGATCGTCCGGATCCCGGGATGCAGATCGGCAATGATGCCCTGCCACTGTCCTGCGATCAGCTCCAGATCCTTGGGGACGGCCTTCTCGTACCGGATCTCCGGCTCTTCCTGCGCCGCTGCGGGCGCCGCTGCCCCCGCGCCGGCCGCTGCCGGAGTGCCTGCGGCTGCGACAAAGGTCCCCTTCTCCAGTTTTTCCTCGAGCACGCGGATCCTCTGGGCAAGAGAAGAAACATCCTGCTGCATCTGCGGCCTGCACAGGCGGATGAACGCCGTCTCCAGCGTCACCCTCTGCTCTGCGCTGGTGCGCATCTGCGCGGAGAGATCCGAGAGCACGCGGATATACCGCAGCAGCGTCTCGGTGCGGATCATCGCCGCCTCCTCCGTGAGGAGCTTCAGGTTCTCCTCGGACACATCGAGGATATCCTCCGTCCCGTCGGACACCTTGAGGAGCAGGAGATTGCGCAGGTACCAGACAAAATCGCTGACGAGCCTTGAGAGGTCGCGCCCCTCGTCGATGAGGCGCCCTGTCCGGGCAAGCAGACCGGACACATCGCCGCCCGCAACGCACCGCAGAAGGCCGCTCAGCACCTCGGCGTCCACTGCGCCGAGGACCGCCAGCACCTTTTCGTAGGTCAGCGTCTCCCCGTAGTAGAAGGAGATGCACTGGTCCGCAAGGCTCAGGGCGTCACGCATGGCGCCGTCCGCTTTTCCCGCGATATAGCGGACCGCCTTTTCCTCGGCGTCCACCTTCTCCTCCGCCAGCAGCGCGGCAAGGCGCCCGGCGATCAGGTCGACGGGAATGCGCCTGAAGTCGAAGCGCTGGCACCGGGACAGGATGGTCACCGGGACCGCCTGGGCCTCGGTGGTGGCCAGGATGAAGAGAGCATGCTCCGGCGGCTCCTCCAGCGTCTTGAGCAGCGCGTTGAAGGCACCCGGACTGAGCATGTGCACCTCGTCGATGATATATACTTTTTTGCGCAGCTGGGCGGGGAGATACCCCACCTCGTCGCGGATCTGCCGGACATTGTCCACGCCGTTGTTGGACGCGCCGTCGATCTCGATCACATCCATCGCCCTGCCCTCGGCGATCGCCCTGCAGGACGCGCAGGCGCAGCAGGGATTGCCGTCCTTCGGGTCCTCACAGTTGACCGCCTTCGCCAGGATTCTCGCGGCCGTCGTTTTTCCGGTGCCTCTTGTGCCGCACAGCAGGTAGGCGTGCCCTACCCTGCCGGCCCGCACCTGGTTGCGCAGCGTCGTGACCGCCGCGTCCTGCCCGATCATCTCGTCGAAGGTGGACGGTCTGTACTTGCGGTATAGTGCTGTATAGCTCATTGCTCTCCTGTCACGTGCGCCGCCGGATGGGCATGCCCATCCGGCGGCGCATTTGTGTTTCTCGCTCTTTTTCTCAGGCCGGGGCCGGCCCCAGGCTTAAGACTGCTTCTCAGTCACCCATGCAGAGGCCGAGCAGCTTGCATTCTTTAATGATCTGGTCATCCGGGGAGACCATCTTGAGTTTGCCTGCTACCTCGCCCAGCGGAACTTTCTTGATCTTGTTGTTGACGATACCGACCATGTAGCCGTACTGCTCATCCAGGATGAGCTTCGCAGCCGCGACGCCCAGTCTCGTGGAAAGGACGCGGTCGTACGGGCAGGGGCTGCCGCCTCTCTGCGTGTGGCCCGGCACCGTGATGCGCACTTCCGTGCCGCTCGCTCTCTCGATCTCCGCGGCAAGCTCGTACGCGACGGAAGGATGATACTTCTTCTCTTCCATCTTCTTCTTCATTTCCTTCTTGCTCAGCTTGGCATCCTCAGCGGAGACAGCGCCCTCGGCAACGGCGATGACCGTGAAGCCCTTGCCGGCTTTCGTTCTCGCCTCGATCGCCTCAAGGACCTTGTCCAGATGGTAGGGGATCTCCGGGATGAGGATGATGTCCGCGCCGCCCGCAATGCCGGCGTACAGCGTCAGCCAGCCGACCTTGTGGCCCATGATCTCAACGATGAACACGCGGTTGTGGGAAGCCGCCGTCGTATGGATGCGGTCGATGGCGTCCGTCGCGATGTTGACCGCGCTGTAGAAGCCGAAGGTCATGTCCGTGCCCCAGATATCGTTGTCGATGGTCTTGGGCAGGTGGATGATGTTCAGCCCTTCCTCGCGCAGGAGGTTGGCGGTCTTCTGCGTGCCGTTGCCGCCCAGGATGACCAGGCAGTCAAGGCGCAGCTTGTAGTAGTTCTGTTTCATGGCCTCGACCTTGTCCAGGCCCTTTTCATCCGGCACCCGCATCAGCTTGAACGGCTGTCTGGAGGAACCGATGATCGTGCCGCCCTTGGTCAGGATTCCGGAGAAGTCCTGGGAGGTCAGCAGTCTGTAATCGCCGTAGATCAGGCCTCTGTATCCGTTCATGAAGCCATAGACTTCAAGCTCGTCAAGGTTGCTGGAGAGTCCCTTTACCACGCCGCGCATGGTGGCGTTCAGCGCCTGGCAGTCGCCGCCGCTGGTCAGCAGTCCGATTCTTTTCATAAGATCCACACCTTCCTTTTTCTGTAATCGTAAAACCCCGTTGCAAAACACCCTTGTTCAGTTATTATACCTTTTTTGCGCGGCCGGCACAAGACGCAATTGTACGGCCGCGCATGGACATGCAATGATCCATGCCGACAGGTTCGAGCCCTCCGGGCTCTCACTGTCGCGGCATTCGCCGTATGTGTACAAGCTG
>CAMOKZ010000129.1 GCA_946618155.1 uncultured Lachnospiraceae bacterium
CTGCCCAGCAGATAGACGGACAGCAGTTTTTCCGGGTCGTGCTCGATATGGCCCACGTTCAGTTTGTGCGGCGGACGGAAAACAAAGGCGGCTCCCGCTTCCTCGCGCTCACGCACATAGGCCGTCTCCCGGTTGTACATGAGGTGCCTCTCCTTCATCGTCCGGATCAGGTTGGGATATTTCTTCAGGCGCACGCTCATCAGAGCGGCCAGGCGGCTCGGCTTCTTGACATAGCCCGCCGGCTGGGTCAGGATGACCACGTTGCGCGCGTAGCCGTGCTTTTCCATAAAGCGAAGGGGAATGGAATCGGCCATGCCCCCGTCCAGCATCCTGCGCCCGTCGATCTCCACGATCTGCGAGACCATCGGCATCGAGGCGGAGGCGCGGATCCAGGTCATGTCCCTTTCCCCGCAGTCCGTCAGCCGGTAGTAGACCGCTTTGCCCGTATCCACGTCGGTGGTGACGCAGTAGAAGGTCATCGGGTCTTCGGCAAAGGTTTTGCCGTCGAAGGGATCCAGCTGCGACGGCAGGGTCTCGTAGCAGAACTCCCTGCCGAAGAGATCGCCGGTGGAAAAATAGCTTCGCCAGCTGCAGTACCGGGGATCCCGGCAGTAGGCCAGGTTGTAGCGGACCGCCCTCCCGATCTGCCTTGATTTGATATTTACGCCAAAGGTCGCGCCCGCGGAAACGCCCACCGCTCCGTCAAACCTGATTCCGTTCTCCAGGAGCACATCGATGATGCCCGAGGTGAACATGCCCCGCATCGAGCCGCCCTCCAGTACAAGTCCCGTCATGTTTTTCTGTCCTTTCTCCAAGTCTCTTCGCGGCCCCGCCGGCGCCTCCGCCCATTCGCGATGCGCCGCGGTAATCCGCTATTACATTGTAGTAAATCAGCATATTCTTGTCAATAAAGGGCACTGTTCACGGCCGGCCTGCGGGCGGCGGCGATATCGATCATTTTCCTCTTGACAATAGAGAAGGAGGTGATAGAATAAACATGAACATTTTAATGATTGTTCATATGTTTAATCGTAAAATCACTTACGGAGGATACGGACATGAAAAAAACCTACAAGATCGATGTTGACTGCGCAGCCTGTGCTGAGAAGATGCAGGAGGCGGCCCGCCGTACGCCGGGCGTCAAGGATGCCGTCGTCACCTTTATGACCCTGAAGATGAAGGTGGAGTTTGAAGAGGGCGCGGATCCCGACGCGGTCATGCAGGCTGTGCGCGAAAACTGCCGCAAGGTGGAGTCCGACTGCGAAGTGTTCCTGTAAACCGGAAAGTCTGTGAACGGTATGAAAAATCTGACCGAAAAACAAAAAAATCTTCTGCTGCGCATCCTTGCCGCCGCCGCGTGCGTGATCGTCCTGCGGCTGCTGGATGCCTATCTGCACCCCTGGTATGTGAGACTTGCCCTCTACCTGGTGCCCTACCTGATCGTCGGACATGATATCCTGCGCAAGGCGTACAAGGGCATCCGGAACGGCCAGGTCTTTGACGAGAATTTCCTGATGACCGTCGCCACCCTCGGCGCCATCGGCGTCAGCATCCATGACTCGGTAAAGGGCGGCGGCGACGAATATCTCGAGGCCGTGGCCGTCATGCTCCTCTACCAGGTCGGCGAACTCTTCCAGAGCATCGCCGTCGGGCGCTCCCGCCGCAGCATCAGCGACCTGATGGACATCCGCCCGGACACCGCGACCATCGAGGTGGACGGCGAGCTGACCGAGGTCGATCCGGATGACGTGGAGACGGGCTCCTGCATCGTGGTGCGTCCCGGGGAAAAGATCCCCATCGACGGCGTGGTCATCGAAGGCACTTCCACCCTGAGCACCGCCGCCCTTACCGGCGAGAGCCTGCCCCGGGATGTGGAGCCGGGCAGCGAGGTCCTGAGCGGCTGCGTCAACCTGAGCGGCCTGCTGAAGATCCGCACCACAGCGGAATTTGAGGAGTCCACTGCGTCAAAGATCCTCGACCTGGTGGAGAATGCAGCCTCCCGCAAATCCCGGTCGGAGAACTTTATCTCCGCCTTTGCCCGCTGGTACACGCCTATCGTCTGCGCCGGCGCGCTGGCGCTGGCCCTTCTGCCGCCCATCATCCTCGCCCTCACGGGGAAGGATCCGAACGCAGCGTCCTGGATCTACCGGGCCTGCACCTTCCTTGTCATCAGCTGCCCCTGCGCGGTCGTCATCAGCATCCCCCTCACCTTCTTTGCGGGGCTCGGCGGCGCCAGCAGCCAGGGCATCCTGGTCAAGGGTTCCAGTTTTCTCGAGACTCTCTCCAAGGTGCGGACGGTCGTCTTTGACAAGACCGGCACCATCACCCAGGGCAGCTTTACCGTGACCGGCGTGCACCACAGTCCCCTCGCCGACGAGGAACTGCTCGGCTATGCCGCGCACGTCGAAAGCTTCTCCTCCCACCCGATCAGCGTGAGCCTGCGCAAGGCCTACGGCCTGCCCGTGGACCGCGAAAAGGTCAGTGAGATCAAAGAGATCAGCGGCAAGGGCGTGACGGGAAAGGTGGATGGTCACACAGTCGCGGCCGGCAACCTTGAACTGATGGAGAGCCTCGGCATTTCGGCAAAGCCCTGCAGCCATCCGGGCACGATCGTATACATGGCGGTCGACGGCGCCTACGCCGGCCATATCGTGATCGCCGACGAGATCAAGCCCGCCTCGAAGGAAGCGGTCGCCATGCTGCGCAGCGCGGGCGTGAAGAAGACGGTCATGCTGACCGGCGATACCGAAAAGGCAGCCGCGGCTGTCGCGCAGGAGGCCGGGATCGACGAGTGGCACGCGCAGCTCCTGCCCGGCGATAAGGTGGACAAGGTCGAAGCCCTGCTCAGTGCGGGCGATGCTGCCGGAAAGCTCGCCTTCGTCGGCGACGGCATCAACGACGCGCCGGTCCTCTCCCGGGCCGATATCGGCATTGCCATGGGCGCCCTGGGCTCGGACGCCGCCATCGAGGCGGCGGATGTGGTCCTGATGGACGACGATCCCCGCAAGATCGCCAAGGCCCTGCGGATCGCCCGCAGATGCCTGTCCATCGTCCACCAGAACATCACCTTCGCCCTCGCCGTCAAGGCTGTATGCCTGCTGCTCGGCGCGCTGGGCATCGCGAACATGTGGCTCGCCGTCATCTCCGACGTGGGCGTCATGATCCTGTGCGTCCTGAACGCAATGCGTGCACTCTTTGTCAAAAATCTGTAAGGAGGGAAGACCATGTCACTCCCTGAAGAGAAAAAAGAAACGTCCGTCAGCGCCTGCGCGCTGGCGGACGAAGAACTCGAGATCCTCGCCGACCTGTTCAAGGCCTTCGGCGATGTGACCCGCATCCGCATCCTCTCCGTGCTCTCCGAGCAGGAGATCTGCGTCAATGACCTGGCGGGCATTCTGGGCATGACCCAGTCGGCCATCTCCCATCAGCTCAAGATCCTCAAGCAGAACCGCCTCATCCGCGGCCGCCGGGACGGCAAGCTGATCTATTACAGTCTGGACGATGATCATGTCCACACCATGCTGGAGATGGGTATTGAGCACATTACGGAATAAGACCATTGAAGAAATAACCGGACAAGTACACCTAAAGAGGGCGCAGGTTCTGACCTGCGCCCTCTGCTTATGTTCCTGAAACAGGAACGGTCTTACTCTTAAAGATCGCCTGCGATGTCAATGTTCTCGCCGCTGATTCCGATATGGGCGCCGCCCGCGGCTTCCGAGGAATCCGGATGGGCAAGCAGCCATTTGTTGCGCGCCGTCATCCAGCTGTCTTCCTCATTTTTAGCGATGTAGGCGGGCTTGTCCGTGTTCGTCCCGCGGGGCAGAACGATGGCCGTTCTGAAGCCCTCGTCACAGGTCTGGCAGGGCGCATAGTGCAGGGAGGTCGCGAAGACTTCCACCGGGACGCCGGCCGGCGCGCGGAACGCTTTCACCTTCGAGGAATCGATCACGCCGTCCTCGATCTCTCCGCGCAGGGCGAGCAGAAGGATGAAATCCCTCTCGCCGATGTTGATCTCGCTGTCCCTGTGATACTCCAGGCAGTTGAGCTTTGTGTTGTGTCCCCAGCACATGCCCAGCTCGATCGGCATGCCGCCGTAGGCGCGATCCTGCAGCTCCTGGTAGACCGCGCAGGCTTCCAGGGAATCAATGGAGGCGCTGTAGTCGGTGCCTTCTGCCGGAAGCGGGATCTTCTTCATCGCTTCGATCAGCTCCGCCGTGTCATATCCCTCGAGCACAGCGCCGTAAGGCTTAAATTCCGGGTCAGTTACGCTATAGATCTTCATCGTCTTTTTCTCCTCTCTTTTCCGGACTTTCCGGTTTTTCCGTTGTCTCTATTATAGTTTCTCCTGTCCGTTTTGTCAGCAGATAATTATCCTGCGGTGAAGAATGAAGACACAGGAAAAGGCCGGTTCCTCTTTTTTATCCGCGGAACCGGCCTTCTACTCTGTCTTCGGTTTGATCTGAACATCCATTGGACTCGACCTCCCTCCTTTACGACTTTCATGTACACACATCATATATATGAAAATCTATTAGATTAACAGCATCCCTGTCTGCCTTCTGTTTCCTGCCCCTGCGCAGGAACTGCAGTAAAGGGTTTTCTGCTGTTGTCTGTATCCTAACATGAGGGATGTCTTTTTGTCAATACTTTTCTGTCGAATTAACTCCTTTTTCTGACGTTTCTGTTGTAATTGATCAGGCAGCCGTCCTCAATGATCTGCCTCTCGTCGTCCGTCAGCTCGCCGAGGGTGAGGGTGAAGGGCTGCAGACTGCCGCCGCGCACCGCGTAGGCTTTGATCTCGCCGGCCTTCTCCTTGAGCGCCTGCAGGATATCCGGCAGGAAGATGTAGTCCAGGTTCTTAAAGGGCAGCTCTTCCCCGTCGATCACGAAGGGCAGCATGCCCCAGTTGATCAGGTTGGAGCGGTAGCGCTTGGTCGCGTAGCTGTTCGCGATGTTCGCCCAGCCGCCGAGCACCTTCTGGCAGGAAGCCGCCTGCTCGCGCGCGGAGCCGTCCCCGGGCTTTACCGCGAAGATCGCGGAGCCGACGCCGGTATTGGAGGCGTCCGTCTGCGGGAACTGCGTGCGGATGACCTCCAGCACGCCGCCAAGCTCAGGCAGCGCTGCCACCGGGTCTTCCCCGGCCTCGATCGCCTCCTGCGCCCTGCGCACTTCCTTCGCGCGCCCGACGTAGGCCGGATCCTTCCGGGAAAGGGCGAACTCCGCCAGGCCCAGAGGATTGGAGCGGTAGGAAGAGGTCTCCCCGGAGGGGATCAGCTCATCCGTGGTCGTGACCGGATCGTGGATCTCGGAGACGATCTTCAGAATCAGGTTCCGGGGCAGCGCGCTCATGGCCGGCCAGTCCTTGATGTTCGGCCCGAGGCGGATGGGTTCGTCGGGATCGGCGACGCCCTTGCTGTCAAATACACGGTTCGCGTAGATCGCACTGTCAAAATGATAGGCGGGACCGGTGAATTCCACATCCATCTCGTCCGCGCCCGTCAGGATGCCGCCGTTCGCGGCAGTGGCGGCGATGGATCTCGCGTCCATGAGGGCGACCGAAGCGATCTGCCCGTTCTGGAGCTTGGAGCCCTCGCGGTTCGGGAAGTTGCGCGTGGAGTGCCGGATGCTCAGCGCGTTGTTGGACGGCGTATCGCCCGCGCCGAAGCAGGGACCGCAGAATGCCGTCTTGATCACGGCGCCGGCCTCGATCAGGTCCGCAGCGCGGCCGTTGCGCACCAGCTCCATGTAGACCGGCATGCTGGCCGGGTACACGCTCAGCGTAAAGGCGTCGCTGCCGATAAAGCGTCCGCGCAGGATGTCCGCGGCGTCGCAGATGTTCTCAAATCCGCCGCCGGCGCAGCCCGCGATGATGCCCTGGTCGACCAGGAGGCCCTTGTCCGTCAGCTTGTCCATCAGGGAGAAGGGCACGTCCTCGCCGAGGCTGACCTTTGCCCTCTTCTCCACATCCGCAAGGATGTCGGCAGTATTCTTCTTCAGTTCAGCGATCGTGTAGGTGTTGCTCGGATGGAAGGGCATGGCGATCATCGGCAGGATGGTGTCCAGGTCTACCCGCACCATGCCGTCATAGTGGGCCGCCCTGCCGGGGGCAAGCTCCCGGTAATCGCCTTCGCGCCCGTGGATCTCGTAGAACTCTCTGATCTTCTCATCGGTCGCCCAGATGGAGGAGAGGCAGGTGGTCTCCGTCGTCATCACGTCCACACCGATTCGGAAGTCTGCGCTGAGGGAAGCCACGCCCGGGCCGACAAACTCGAGCACCTTGTTCTTCACATAGCCGCTCTCAAAGACCGCGCCGATGATGGCCAGCGCCACGTCCTGCGGGCCGACGCCCTTCCTGGGCGTCCCCTCCAGGTAAACGGCGATCACCTCCGGCATGTTGATGTCGTAGGTCTGCCCCAGCAGCTGCTTGACCAGCTCCGG
>CAMOKZ010000130.1 GCA_946618155.1 uncultured Lachnospiraceae bacterium
ATCCTCGGAATGATATCTTCCAGCACATCCAGCAGGATCCGCACCGTATCAAGCGAGGTGAACATGGTCACCCCATAGCTGATCGCGCACTGCCGGATGGCGGCGCCGTCCTCATAGTGGATGCCGGACAGGATAGCCCTGGTGTTGATGATGTAGCTGACATAGCCTGCCCGGATAGCCTGCAGGATCTCGTCGCTGCCTTCACTCAGCTTTCCCCGGATCCTGGTCCGGATGCCGTGCTCCTTCAGGAATTTCCCGGTCCCGACGGTGGCTTCGAGGTTGAAGCCCATCTCATAGAACCGCCTGACCAGGGGCAGCGCTTCTTCCTTGTCTTCGTCGGCCAGGGTGACGATGACGGTTCCGTACTCCTTCACCCGGATGCCGGATGCCTGAAGCGCCTTGTAGAAGGCGCGCTTGAGACTCCGGTCAAACCCGATCGCTTCGCCGGTCGATTTCATTTCCGGGGAGAGATAGGCGTCCATGCCGCCCAGCTTTTCAAAGGAGAAGGCCGGCGCTTTCACGAAATAGCAGTCTTTCTCCGGCCAGGGCTTGTCAGCAAGCCCCATGTCTGCCAGGCGCTCGCCGAGCATGACCCTGACTGCGATATCGACCAGAGGAAGTCCCGTCGATTTGGACAGGAAGGGAACGCTCCTCGAGGAGCGGGGATTGACTTCGATAATATAGACCTGTTCCTGCGGGTCCACGATGAACTGGATGTTGAACAGGCCGACGATCCCGATGGCTGGACCGAGCATCCGCGTATACTGCCAGATGATCTCCTTCACCCGGTCGGAGAGGGAGAAGGGGGGATATACGCTGGTGCTGTCCCCGGAATGGACGCCGGTGCGCTCCACCAGCTCCATGATCCCCGGCAGGAAGACGTGCTCGCCGTCGCAGACGGCGTCGACCTCGACTTCTTTGCCCTGGATGTACTGGTCCACCAGCACGGGGCCTGACGCATCTGCCCGGAAGGCCCGCTGCAGATAGCGCCGGAGCATGGTCTCGTTGGCCGCGATCTCCATGGCCCTTCCGCCCAGGACGAAGGACGGCCGTACCAGGACCGGATAGCCGGTCTTTGCTGCGGCTGCGATTCCGTCCGGCTCGTTGGTGACGGATGTCCCCGCCGGACGCGGTATGCCCAGGCGGTCGACCAGCGCTTCAAAGGTGCTGCGGTCCTCGGCTCTGTCGATGGCCGCCGAATCGGTGCCGATGACGGACAGCCCCCGCGCGGAGAGCTTCTTTGCCAGGTTGACCGCGGTCTGGCCGCCGAGGGTCACGATCACGCCCTCAGGCTTTTCCAGGGCAGCTGCGTTCATCACGTCCTCGGCGGTCAGCGGTTCAAAATACAGCTTATCCGCCATCGTATAATCCGTGGAGACCGTTTCCGGGTTATTGTTGATCACGATGGCCTCATATCCCATCCGGCGGATCGCTGCCAGCGCATGCACCGTCGAATAATCAAATTCCACGCCCTGCCCGATGCGGATGGGCCCGGAGCCAAGGACGAGGATCTTCTTCTTCGCGGTAACTTCCGATTCGTTCTCTTCCCCGTAGGTGGAATAGAAGTAGGGGACATAGCTTTCAAATTCGCCGGCGCAGGTATCGATCATCCGGTAGACGGGAAGGATGCCTTTGCGCATCCGGAACTGCCAGATCTCGTCTTCACTTTTCCCCGTCAGCTCCGCGATGTAGGAATCGGAAAATCCCATCCGCTTTGCGCCCCGGATGAGTTCTTCCTCCGGCGCCGCCCCTTCCAGCCGCCTCTCAAAATCCACGATATTGCGGATCTTTTCCAGAAAGAAGAGATCGATCTTTGTCTTTGCATGGATGGTATGCAGGTCCGCGCCGAGCCAGAGAAGTTCGGAGACGGCGTAGATGCGGTCGTCCGTTCCTTCCTCGATATAGGCGAGCAGTTTTTCGACCGCCTCCTGCCGGTTTTCTGGCTCCGGTTTTTCCGACAGATTCCTCACATCAAATTTTTCCAGATGGATGTGGTTCTTCCCGTCTTCCAGGGAACGGATCGCTTTCAGCAGGCTCTCCTCCATGGTCCGTCCCACGCTCATCGTTTCGCCTGTCGCTTTCATCTGGGTGGAGAGGATGTTGGACGCCCCCGCGAATTTATCAAAGGGAAAACGGGGAATCTTGGTGACGACATAGTCCAGGGCCGGCTCAAAACAGGCCGGGGTGTTGGCCAGCATGATCTCGTCCAGGTTCAGTCCCACCGCGATCTTGGCTGATACCCGGGCGATCGGGTAGCCCGTCGCCTTGGAGGCGAGGGCAGAGGACCTTGACACGCGGGGATTGACCTCGATGACGTAGTATGAGGACGATTCGGGATCCAGAGCGAACTGCACGTTGCATCCGCCGCGGATGTTCAGGGCGCGGATGATCCGCAGCGCGCTGTTCCTGAGCATCTGGTATTCTTTGTTGGTCAGCGTCTGGCTGGGCGCTGTCACAATGGAATCCCCGGTATGGATGCCCACGGGATCGAGGTTCTCCATGCTGCAGACAGTGATCGCGGTGTCGGCCGCGTCCCGCATCACCTCGTACTCGATCTCTTTATAGCCCTTCACGCTTTTCTCGACAAGGACCTCGCCGACCGGCGATGCAGACAGGGCGCTGCGCATCCGGGTCTGCATTTCCGAAACGTCCCCTGCAAATCCGCCGCCGCTTCCGCCGAGGGTAAAGGCAGGGCGCAGGATGACCGGGTAACCGATCTGCCCCGCCGCGGCGAGCCCCTCCTCCACGGTCCTGGCGATAACGGAAGGGATGACCGGCTCGCCCAGGGCCTCGCACAGCGCCTTAAAGGACTCCCGGTCCTCCGCCGCCTTGATGCTGTCGGCGTCGGTCCCCAGCAGCTCGATCCCGCACTCCGCCAGGATCCCTTTTTCCGCCAGCTGCAGGGACAGGTTCAGGCCGGTCTGGCCGCCCAGTCCCGGGAGCAGCGCATCGGGCCGCTCATGGCGGCAGATCCTGGCCAGGTACCGCAGAGTGAGGGGCTCCATGTAGACTTTATCCGCGATGGCGTTGTCGGTCATGATGGTGGCCGGATTGGAATTGGCCAGTATCACTTCATAGCCTTCTTCTTTCAGGGCAAGGCACGCCTGGGTCCCGGCGTAATCAAATTCCGCAGCCTGTCCGATGACGATGGGGCCGGACCCGATGACAAGAATCTTCTTTAAATCTGTCCGCTTTGGCATGCTTTAACCTCTTTTCATCAGCCCGGTGAACCGGGAGAACAGAAAGGCGGTGTCCTCCGGGCCGGGCGCGCTTTCCGGGTGATATTGGACGGAAATGATCTTTTCCTCCTCGCAGACCAGGCCTTCTACTGTTCCGTCGAGCAGGTTCCGGTGGGAGACGCTCAGTCCGGTCCCGGGGAGGGATGCCTCGTCCACGGCGTAGCTGTGGTTCTGGCTGGTCATCGCGATCCGGCCGGTGCGCAGGTCTTTGACGGGATGGTTTCCGCCGCGGTGTCCGAACTTCAGCTTATAGGTCCGCGCACCGCCGGCGAGGGCGATCAGCTGGTGGCCCAGGCAGATCCCGAACAGGGGAACTTTCCCGCGCAGCCTGCGGATGGTCCTGATGGTTTCCGGGACGTTCACCGGATCCCCCGGCCCGTTGGAGATGAGCACGCCTTCCGGCAGGAGAGAGAGAATCTCCTCGCTGTCCGTATCATAGGGAACCACGGTAACGTTGCATCCGGCCGCGGTGAGCATCCGGATGATGTTCAGCTTCAGTCCGCAGTCGATGACCACGACATGAAACCGGGGATTCGCTGTCCGCCGGTACCATTTTTTCCGGCAGCTCACCCGGGAGACGACATCCTCTGCGGACGGCGCGGCGGCGAGCAGACCAAGTGCCTCCTCCACAGGCATGCCGGCATCGGTCAGTATCCCTCTTCGGGAGCCGAAGTCCCGTATGCTCCGGATCAGCGTTCTGGTATCTGCGCCGGCAAGCCCGGCGATGTCTGCCTCCTCGAGATATTCCGGCAGGGACCGGGTCGCGCGGTAGTGGGAAGGGATGCTGTTGATATCCCGCACGATGAGCGCATCCGGCCCTGCCGCCCGGCTTTCAAAGTCCTCATCCGTCAGGCCGTAGTTGCCGATCAGCGGATAGGACATCACGAGAGCCTGGCCGGTGTAGGAAGGATCCGAAAGGATCTCCTGGTATCCGGTCATAGAAGTATTGAAGACGACCTCACAGATCTTTGCTTTCCGGGAGCCGAAGCCGGTGCCGGCAAATACGGTGCCGTCTTCAAGGACAAGTTTGCGGTCGCAGAGCATAGGGCTTTCTCCTTCTGTCTATGCGCCCCGGACCGGGGCGGGCGTCACTCGACATCCTGCAGGGCGGCATAATCTTCTTCGCCGGTACGGATCTTGACGACCCGGCTTACCGGATAGACAAAGATCTTCCCGTCTCCGATATGGCCTGTAAACAGGGTCTTTTTTGCGGCGGCGATCACATCGTCCACCGGGATGGCGCTGACGACCACCTCGAGCTTGACCTTCGGGAGCAGCGTGGTGTCGATCTCGACACCGCGGTAGCGCTCGCCGGCACCCTTCTGGATGCCGCAGCCCATCACCTGCGTGACGGTCATGCCGGTCACGCCCAGGTCATTCATCGCGCGCTTGAGGGCATCGTAGCGGGAGAGCCGGGCAATGATGACGACCTTGTGCATGCCGGTGCTGATCTCCGGAATGGCGGAGGTATCCTCCCGGACGACCGGGACCGCCGCGTTTCTTACTGCCTCGGAGGCCGCCTCGTAGTTCTCCGTACCGAGGTTGGTGTTTTCGTTGACACTCATCGTCATGGTGTTGGAGATATCCATGATGGAGAAGCCTGCGTAGGCAGAGGGGAGGCCGTGCTCGGTGACATCGAGGCCGGAGATCTCTTCCTCCTCGGTGACGCGAAGACCGACCGTCTTTTTAATCAGGGTGAAAGCGAGGAAGATCGTGACGACGGTCCACGCCGCGGTCAGGCCCATGCCCGCCAGCTGTTTGCCCAGCTGCGAGGGCCCGCCGCCGTAGAAGAGCCCTTTCCCGATGCCCGCGACGGCAAAGCCCGGCGCCGCATCCGTAGCGAAGAGGCCTGTCGCGATCGTTCCCCAGATTCCGTTGAACATATGGACCGCCACGGCGCCGACCGGGTCGTCCACGTGGGTCACGTTATCGTTGAACCAGACGCCGAACACGACCAGCAGTCCGGAGACGGCGCCGATGATGGCAGCGCCCGCGCAGTCTGTCACATCGCATGGCGCCGTGATCGCGACGAGACCGGCCAGCGAAGCGTTCAGGCACATTGAGACGTCCGGCTTGCCGTACTTGATCCAGGTAAAGAGCATGCAGACGACCGTCGCCACAGAGGGCGCGACCGTAGTGGTCAGAAAGACGGAACCGAGAGTGGAAACATCCGTTGCCGCCGCGCCGTTGAAGCCGTACCAGCCGAGCCAGAGGATGAAGACGCCGAGGGCGGCGATGACGAGGTTATGGCCGGGGAACGCATTGACCTTCGTTACTCTGCCCGCTTTGTCGCGGTCAAACTTGCCGATCCTGGGGCCAAGCATCCAGGCTCCGATGAAGGCGCAGATGCCGCCCACCATGTGGATGCAGTTCGAGCCGGCGTAATCGTGGAAGCCCCACTGCGCCAGAAAACCACCGCCCCAGGTCCAGTGGGCCTCGATCGGATAGATGACGGCCGAAATAATGGCGGAATAAATACAGTAGCTGGAGAACTTTGTCCGCTCCGCCATCGACCCGGAGACGATCGTCGCTGTCGTCGCGCAGAAGACAAGGTTAAAGACGAAAGCGGAGAAGTCGAAGGAGCCGTACCGGGTAAACACGTCAAAGCTGAACCCGCCGGCAAAGCCGTGGAGAATGTTTTCCCCGAGCATCAGAGACGCGCCGCAGATAAACCACATCACGGTGCCGATACAAAAATCCATCAGGTTCTTCATGATGATATTGCCTGCGTTCTTGGCTCTGGTAAACCCGGCCTCGCACATGGCAAATCCGGCCTGCATCCAGAAGACAAACGCGGCCCCGACCAGGAACCACACCGAGAAGATCTCGCTGTTCAGTACTTCAAGGATTTCTTTCGTCATAAGAAGCCTCCTTTCATGTGAGGGGTGCGCGCGGATAAATATGAGCCATGCCGACAGGTTCGAGACCTGCGGTCTCTCACTGTCGCGGCATTCGCCTTTGCTGTGGCTCTGAGCCACGCCCACCTCGAGACCTGCGGTCTCGGTCGATTTCGTGCGCGGTGCGCGCGCGTTCTGCGGCAGTCGCCGCTCCTGCAGGTAATCTCACAGCCGGCTGTATGCAAGCATCCGCCGGCTCTTCGATTACCTTTGCC
>CAMOKZ010000131.1 GCA_946618155.1 uncultured Lachnospiraceae bacterium
TGCATCAGGGGCGGAATTGGTTTCATCATTTTTTGATTATACTAATTTCTTCAAGTCTTACAGAAAGCCTGTAACCACCTCGTTGCTGACTAATGAAAAAGAGACACAGCTCTCCTATTGTCTGAGGCTGTCTCCCCTTTCCGTAATCTGTTCAACTATGGTAAAGCTCATTTTCGTGGCATAAAAATCGGGAGGCCGCTTATTTAGCGGCCTCCCGGGCTTTTCAGATTATTCGTACTCGATCGTGGCTACCGGCTTGGAGGTGACGTCGTAGACGCATCTCGTGATGCCCGGCACTTCATGCGTGATCCGGTAGGAGATCTTTTCCAGCAGCTCCCAGTCGATCCGCTCGATGGTTGCGGACATCGCATCTTTCGTGTTTACGGCACGGATGATGCAGATCCACTCGAAGGCTCTCTTTCCGTCCTTTACGCCCGTCGCCTTGAAATCCGGTACGACCGTGAAGTACTGCCATACGGTCTTGTTCAGGCCTGCGTTCGCGAATTCTTCGCGCAGGATGGCGTCGGACTCACGGACTGCTTCCAGACGGTCTCTGGTGATCGCGCCGACACAGCGCACGCCAAGGCCCGGGCCCGGGAAGGGCTGGCGGTTGACCATCTCATCGGGAAGACCGAGAGCGGCGCCCACGACGCGGACTTCATCCTTGAACAGAAGCTTCACCGGCTCTACCAGCTCCAGTTTTACATCCTCAGGCAGGCCGCCCACATTGTGATGGGCCTTGATGCCGTCCTTGCTCTCCAGGATATCCGGATAGATCGTGCCCTGGCCGAGGAAACCGATTCCGGTCAGCTTCGCCGCTTCCTCATCGAATACGTCGATAAATTCGCCGCCGATGATCTTTCTCTTGGTTTCCGGATCCGCTACGCCGGCAAGCTTGTCGAGGAAACGATCCGTCGCGTCGACATAGACCAGGTTAGCGCCCAGCTGCTTTTCGAAGACGTCGATGACCTGCTGGCTCTCGCCCTTGCGCATCAGGCCGTGGTTGACATGGATGGCCGTCAGCTGCTTTCCGACCGCTTTGATCAGAAGGGCCGCTACGACAGAAGAATCTACGCCGCCGGAGAGGGCCAGGAGGACCTTGCCGTCGCCGATCTGTTTGCGAAGGAGATCGACCTGCGCGTCAATGAAGGCCTGCGCCTGCTCCTGCGTCTCGATTCTTTCCATCTGTTCCGGACGGACGTTGCCGTCGTCCATTCCGCATACCGTGTACTTTTCAAGGCTCTTGACAGCATCCAGAAGCGCCTCGTCGGCAACGGTGTCCGCACAGTTTACATGCACTTCTCCCGCGATGCGGCTCACGATCACCTTGTTTACGCCCTGCACGGCGGCAAGCGCGTCTTTCACCCGCGCTTCGCAGCGCTCACAGCCCATTCCCTGCACATAAAGTACTCTCATTTTCTCTCCCATCTGCCGTCTGTCCTTTCTTTGCCTGTGCCATTGTTTATCTATTCTTTACCGCGACGCCCCGGCTCCGTTCCCTGACCATTCTGCGGTAGAGAAGAAACAGCAGGAGCGATTTCGCGATATTATCCGCGATCATGCAGGTCCACACTGCCTGAAGATCCAGGTGCCAGACCTTTGTCACCAGAGTGGTAAAGAAGATCCTGATCCCGTACATGCAGCCGGTCTCCACGAAGAATACGCCGCGGGTCCTGCCCATGCCGTAAAAGACGCCCTCCAGAACGATCATCAGGCCGAAAAACGGCTCTGTAAACGCGACCATGCGCAGCATCCGGGCGCCGAGCAGCGCAGCCTGCTCACTGCTCGTGAACACGCGCATCAGCGGCTCGCTTACTGTGTACAGCAACAGTCCGGAAAGGATCATGACCAGCACGGTGATGACGATGCTCACCTGTTCCGTGCTCTTTACCTTTTCTATATCCCCCTCTCCCATCGCATTGCCGATCAGGGAAGAGGTAGCCGTGCGCAGGCCGAAGCCCGGCACGTAAAACAGCGTTTCCGCCGTCACCGCGATCGAGTGCGCGGCAAAGATCGTCGTCCCCATGCCGGAGACAAGCCCCGCAAAGATCACGTATCCCAGATGGGATGCGGCCGAGTTGCCCAGCGTAGGCAGGGAGATCTTTCTGCATTCCGCCCAGAGGTCCGGGGCGATCCGGAATTCCTCCCGCGCATAGCGCAGGGCTCTTTTGCGGCGCGCTGCCGCAAACATGGCGCATCCTGCCGCCGTATAGGATATGGCGGTCGCGATGGCCGCGCCGCGTACGCCCATGCACAGCCCGTAGATCAGCGCAGCGTTGAGGATGGCGTTGAGGATGTTGGCGCTCAGGTTGATCGCCATCGGCGTGCGCGTGTCTTTCACCGCCTGCATGCAGGAGCCGAAGACATAGGTTGCAAACCGCGGGATCATCGGGATGCTGATGATGGCGAAGTACGCCGTGGCGTCCGCGCGGATATGCTGCGCCGCCCCCATCCACACCGGGATAAAGGGAGAAAGCGCCAGGCACAGGACCATCATCGCCAGTCCGCCGATGACCACCAGGCGCGACATCATGCCCGTCACTTTTCTGACCGCCGCCTCATTGCCCGCGCCGTTCTCTCTGGAGGCAATGGCAAGGGCGGAGATTCCGATCGCAAAGGGAACGCTGCCCACCAGCCAGTTGACGGAGGTCGTCGTGCTGACCGCTGCCGTCGCGTTTTCCCCGAGCCGCCCGACCATTGCCGTATCGACATACTGCAGAAGCGTGCTGCAGATCTGTTCCAGAATGGTGGGCAGGGAGAGCACGATCAGGTCCCGCAGGATATTCCGCGTACGCGCGCTGCCCGCTCTTTCACTGGTGACTGTCACTTCGTCCTTCCTCCGCCTTCTTTTTCCGTCTCAGATCCCGGAAAAATCCGGTGAGCATTGCGCTGCATTCCTCGCCCAGCACGTCCCGGGTGATCTCAACCTGGTGATTGAATTCCTGCACCTGCAGGAGGTTGAGAATGGACCCGGCGCAGCCTGCCTTCGGGTTCATGCACCCGATCACGACCCTGTCCAGTCTTGCCTGGACGATCGCCCCGGCGCACATCTGGCAGGGCTCGAGCGTAACATAGAGGGTGCATCCCTCAAGCCGCCAGTCCCCGAGCCTGCGGCTCGCCTTCCGGATGGCGTTCATCTCCGCGTGGGAGGTCGTGCTCAGATCCGTATTGCGCCGGTTGTATCCCCTGGAAATAATTTTCCCATCGGAAACAATGACACATCCGATGGGAACCTCGTCCAGTGCCTCGGCTTTCTTTGCCTGGGCAATGGCAGCCTTCATGAATTTTTCATCTGTCGTCAGTCTTTTCATACCGCGCGCCTCCCTTCGACCGCCTGCCACAAACGTTACCTTTACAGTTAACTCGGTCCAGGCTGCCTCGCGTCACACAAGAGCTCCTGCTTAGTGCTGCTCCGTTCCCGACCTGACACGGTTCACAGGTTCCTGTTGCACAAGACCCAAACGTCAACATCACTTATAAAGGGCAGCTTCACAACAGCACGGCCTCGGTTCGGCATCACCCCCGCTGTAGCGGATTGCGGGTACAGGGCACCGCTATCTCCCCGGCTGCGCGGCAGATTTACTATACTAAGAATCCGCGCGTTTGTCAAACGTTCTTGGCGCAGGGCGCCCTTGACAAATTTTCTCTAAATGATACAATGTCCCCGTAAACTAAACAGCGGCTAGGGGAGCTCTATGCTGAGACGGCACGCAAATGCCGGACCCTCATCACTTGACCCGGGTAATACCGGCGTAAGGAAGCATTTTCCGAGTCCCCTCCTGCACATCTGCAAAGGAGGTTTTTTTATGTCTTTGTTCTTCACCCTTCAGGACGGTTCCTACCAGTTCACCACGGCCGGCTATGTTGCTGTGGTCATCATCCTCGCGCTGGTTCTGGTCGCGGCTGCTGCGCTTGCCCGCCGCGGTGACGAGCGCAAGCCGATGAGCACGCGCCAGCTTGCCTTTTGCGCGATCTCCATCGCGCTGGCCACCGTAACGTCCATGATCAAGCTGTTCCACTTCCCCTTCGGCGGTTCCGTCACCCTGCTGAGCATGCTCTTCATCTGCCTTCCGGGTTACTTCTACGGACTGGGCACCGGTCTGCTGGCCGCAGCCGCATACGGCATCCTGCAGCTGATCATTGATCCCTATGTCCTGTTCCCGATGCAGCTGATCGTCGACTATATCCTGGCCTTCGGCGCCCTCGGTCTCTCCGGCGTGTTCTCGAACGCAAAGAACGGCCTGATCAAGGGATATATCCTGGGCATCTTCGGCCGCTACGTTTTCGCGGTCATTTCCGGCTGGATCTTCTTCGGCGAGTACGCCTGGGAAGGCTGGGGCCCGCTCCCCTATTCCCTGGCCTACAACGGTGCCTACATCTTCGCAGAAGGCGTCATCACGATCATCATCCTGATGATCCCCGCCGTTTCCAAGGCTTTCCTCCAGATCAAAAAGCAGGCTGTCGCCTGACGCAAACCTGACGCAAACTTGATTTTTGCGGCCCCTGTCTGTATACTCAAGCACAGGCAGCGGGCCGTAAACTGTTTATCGGGAGAAAACTGAAATGAGCGAAGCATTTGCGACACTGAAAAAAGGGGAAGGGCGCACGGTCAAATCCGGCGGTCTCTGGATCTATGACAATGAGATCGACTCCGTCACCGGGGCTTTTGAAAACGGGGATATCATCGCCGTCCGGGATTTTGACGGTTTCTTCCTCGGCTGGGGCTTTATCAACACGCGTTCTAAAATCACCATCCGCCTGATGAGCAGGCGCAGGGAGCATCCGGTCGACGATGCGCTGATCGAGCGGCGCGTGCGCGACGCCTGGGCCTACCGCAGGGCTGTCACCGATACCGGCTGCTGCCGGGTCATCTTCGGTGAGGCGGACTTCCTGCCCGGAATCGTCATCGACAAGTTCTCCGACGTGCTGGTCGTGGAGAGCCTTGCCCTCGGCATCGACCGGTTAAAGCCGCTCATTCTGGAAAAGCTTAAGGCAGTCCTGCTGGAAGACGGCATCCGCATCCGCGGCGTTTACGAGCGCAGCGACGCCAAGGTCCGCCTGCAGGAAGGGCTTGAGCGGTTCTCCGGTTTTCTGGGCGAGCCCTTTGACACCAGAGTGCAGATCGAGGAGAACGGTGTCAAATTCATCGTCGATGTAGCGGAAGGCCAGAAAACAGGCTTTTTCCTGGACCAGAAATATAACCGGGCCGCGGTCGCCCGCCTGTGCCCCGGAAAGAAGGTCCTCGACTGCTTCACCCACACCGGATCCTTTGCGCTGAACGCAGGCGCGGCAGGCGCGGCTGAGGTCCTGGGCGTTGATGCCTCGGAGACCGGCGTCGCACAGGCCCGGGAGAACGCGGAGCTGAACGGGCTTGAAGACAGGGTCCGCTTTACCTGCGCGGACGTCTTTGACCTGCTCCCGCAGCTGGAGGCACAGGGCGAGACCTATGATGTTGTCATCCTCGACCCGCCGGCCTTCACCAAATCCCGAAGCTCCATCAAAAATGCCGTCAAGGGCTACCGCGAGATCAACCTGCGCGGCATGAAGCTGGTCAGGGACGGCGGCTTCCTCGCCACCTGCTCCTGCTCTCACTTTATGGACCCGGACCTGTTTGCGAAGACCATCGCCGAGGCGGCAAGAGGAGCGCACAAACGTCTGCGCCAGGTGGAATTTAGGACGCAGGCATGCGACCATCCCATTCTCTGGGCGAATGACGCTTCCTATTACCTTAAATTCTACATTTTCCAGGTCGTTGAAGACCTTTGAACCGGAAAAAAGCATTATTCTTTGGACATTCTTTGGACATCCCCTGCTATAGTGGACTTCGTACGGAGAAGGTTACTAATTTAACACAGCTAATCCGGTCTATATCAGATTAAAGGAGGAATTGTACAGTATGAAAAAAAGATCAGTTATTCTGGCGCTCGCTGCAGCAGCGGCCCTCTGTTTCGGCATGGCTGCCCAGGCTGAGACCTTCACCTCAGCGGACGGCGTTCTTTCCATCGACCTGCCCAGCGAGAGCTGGAAAGAGATGGTGGATCCTTCCAAGTGGATCGTGCTGAGCGACGGCTCCAACACCATCACCATCGAGCATCTGGCCAACGGCGAGAAGCTTCCCGACATGACGGTCGCGGATGAGCACTATGTCAATGTGTATCAGGCTGTCTTCTCTACGCAGAATGAGGTATTCATCATCACCGGTTCCGTGGTCGACGCCGCGAAGATCCCGGAGATCGCGAACGCCATTGTCTCCGCCAAGGTCCTGCGCTATGACACGAAGCTGAAGGTCCAGGCCCAGCAGCAG
>CAMOKZ010000132.1 GCA_946618155.1 uncultured Lachnospiraceae bacterium
TGTGAAGAGCCACAGAGGGCCGGCTGTTATCTGGTTGTGCATGGGTATCCAACGCACCAGGCAGTCAGTCGTGTTCATTGATGTATGGGTTTAAGAGGCAATCGTAATTTGATTAGGTGAAAAAGAATGCCATGCGGAGCAGAACAGTCATGTGTGCAGACACAGTCCGGATATGCCTGACAAAGCATACGCAAAACCGCCTGAAATGAGGGGAAACCTTGACAACAGAGAGGCATAGGAGTATGATATATCTATACGCGAAACACATGTTTTTCAAATAGATCGATAGGGGAAAAGGGGTTTTTGCCATGTCAGACGCTTTACATGATGATCTTCAGGACGCCGAGGTTCTTATTCCTGAAGCTGCCGATCATACACAGACTTATCACGAACAATCCGATATCCAGAATATTCTTCGTCTGCGCGAAGTCTTAAAAACGCTGCCTGCGTTTGCCAAGCAGTTTTTCCGTGCGATCGAGCCGACAACGTCAGCGCGCACAAGACTTTCCTATGCATACGACATCCGTACCTTCTTCCGCTTCCTGCAGGAGGAAAACCCGATGTTCCGCGGCGTGGATATCACAGGCCTTAAGGTCAAGGTTCTGGACATGATGGAGGCCACGGATATTGAGGAATACCAGGAATTCCTGAAGGTATACCAGGTGGACGAATCGATGCCCGGGTCCTGCCGGACGGCCAGGATCACCAACGGCGAACGCGGCCTGAAGCGCAAAATGTCGGCCCTGCGCACGTTTTACGCCTATTATTATAAGCGCCAGATGATCAGCACCAATCCGACGCTGCTTGTTGATATGCCCAAATTGCACGACAAGGCGATCATCCGGCTGGATGACGACGAGGTCGCGGCGCTGCTGGATTATATTGAGCACGGCGGCGACGATCTGCAGGGTCAGAAAAAAATGTATTATGAAAAGACCCGCATCCGCGACCTGACGATCGTGACCTTGCTGCTGGGCACCGGCATCCGTGTTTCTGAGCTGGTCGGTCTGGATGTCCAGGATATTGATTTCCGCAATAACGGGATCCGCGTTGTGCGAAAAGGCGGTTCGGAAATGGTTGTTTACTTCGGCGACGAGGTGGAACGCCAGCTGAAGGCCTATCTGGAGTATCGGAAGGGAATCACGCCCCTGGCCGGGCACGAGAACGCTCTCTTCTACTCCACCCAGCGCCGGCGCATGGGCGTACAGGCCGTTGAAAATATGGTCAAAAAGTACGCGAAAAAGGTGACGACGACCAAAAAGATCACCCCGCATAAGCTGCGCAGCACCTACGGCACCGCGCTGTACAGGGAAACCGGCGACATTTACCTCGTTGCAGACGTGCTTGGCCACAAGGACGTGAATACCACGAAGAAGCATTACGCGGCAATGGACGACTCCAGAAGGCGCCGCGCCGCCAAGGCGGTCCACCTGCGTGAGGACTAATGAGCGTGAATGTTTCATGTGAAACGAAAATACTATGTAATAATATATAATAGGGAGAGTTACGGATATGACTGTTCTTTCCGACAGGATAGGCGAGGCGGCCGGCATGATCATTGCCAGGCAGTTTTGCCGCGGCTGCAGGAAAAGCGACGATAAGCGGGATGCCGGGCTTGCCACGCCGGATGATGTGGAGCGGTTTGACAATATTGCCTACGGCTCCGACTCTGTATGGCAGGTTCTGGACCTGTACCGCCCGAAAACTGCCGGGCCAGGGATTCCCGTCATCATCAGCGTTCACGGCGGCGGCTGGGTCTACGGTACCAAGGAGACGTACCAGTTCTACTGCATGGATCTTGCCCGGCGCGGGTTTGCCGTGATCAATTACTCCTACCGGCTGGCTCCGGACAACAGATTTCCGGCGCCGATCGAGGATCTGAACAGCGTGATCGGCTGGCTGTTTGCCAATGCGGACAAGTATGGCCTTAGCACCCAAAACGTCTTTGCTGTCGGAGATTCGGCCGGTGCCCACACGCTCTCGCTTTACGCCTGCCTGTGCGCGAACCCGGATCTCGCGGCATGTTTTGCGCAGAATTACGGGATCATCCCGCCCGCAGGCTTTAGCTTCACGGCGGTCGGCCTTAACTGCGGCAAATACACGGCCGAAAAAGAGCTCCGCGGGCTTGCCGGCGGCATGATGCGCGTCTATCTGCCCAAAGAAAAACCGGCGGATGCGCTTCGCCTTCTGCAGGTCACGGATCATGTGACCGGCAAATTCCCTCCGGCTTTCGTGATGACCGCAAACGCGGATTTTCTGAAGGATGAGGCGCCCCTGATGAAGGCGGCGCTGGAAAAATGCGGCGTTCCCTGCGTGTTCAGGTGCTATGGGGATGAGCAGACGCAGCTTGGCCACGTCTTTCACTGCGATATCCGAAACCCGGCGGCAAAGGTCTGCAATGATGATGAATGCGCATTCTTCCACGGTTACCTGGATCTCACGGAGCCAAGTGCTTAAGTACGGAGAGCCAAAAAAAACAAGCCCGGGGGCACAGTTCAGCACCCCGGGCTCTTCTTTTCTGCTCGGTTTTATCCCCTTATCAAGCGCATTATCCCAGCGGGATCTCCACGACTTCGGCCATCTTCACCAGACAGCTTTCGATCTGCGCGGAGATCTCCCGCACCAGCCGGTCTGAGATCTCGTCGTTCTTATCCTGCTCAAGGCTCTGGTAGAATTTGTCCCTGACCTCCTCGCTGATCTTGCCCAGCCGGGATTCAAAATAGCTGACCGGGAGCAGTTTGCGCACCGGCCCCGGTATGTTCGCGCGCAGCAGGGCGTCCTGCATCTTGTTTTTCCCGATGAAAAGGATGAGCAGGGACAGCACTGCGCCCGCTGCAATGCCGGCAAAGCCGCTGGCGATCAGGGTGATTCCGCCGCCGCCGCACAGAAGCCCGACGATGACGGAGATGACGGTATCGAGCATCCAGGTGGCCTCCTCCACCGCAAAGACATCCTTTGCGTCGATCTTGAGGTCGATGTCCGAGACGGACAGGTAGGAGGAAAGGCTGAGCGCCCGGTAGGGCACCTTATGCTTTAAGCAGATGGGCACGGTGTGCTCTTCCAGCGCGTAGGATACGGGCTTCAGCCACGCGGTGACGGGCTTCACCAGATATTCCTTTGCCGCATCGGAGCGCAGCCAGGCTGTGATCTCCTTCTGCATCTGCTCGTCGACGTCGGCCAGGGTGCGGATCTGTCCGTCCCGCCATCTCGTGATGACCGGCAGGGCGGCCTCGCGCAGCATCGGCTCGATCAGGCTGTCCGCGGCCTTTTTGTAGAGATCCTCCAGGTTGGCGGCCACGATCTTCTCCACCACGGAGGAATCCCGCAGATTCTCGATATCCTGGCGGAAGGCCCGCATTTCCTCGTCGATGCTTCCGGTCCAGGCAAGTCCCTTGGAGACGGAATATTCCGGCTCATTGCCGGTGATCACGACGGATTCCGGATAGACCTCGGCGCACCAGTCGCTCACGGCCTTCAGGCGGGATACGCCGCCGGTCATGAACAGCAGGCTCGGGATCTCGCCGGACAGGTGTTCCCTTGTCTGGCGCAGGCTGTCCGCAAAGACCTCGTGGAAGCTTCTGCCCATAAGCAGGGGCGAAGGCCCGTCGAGCAGCCTTTCCGCCTTGTCTCGGTCCATGCTTAAGGTGAGGGAAAGGGGCCTTCCCTGGGTGATCCGGATGGTCTGGCGGCAGGGCTCGTCCTGCCAGTAGGCCTCATCGGAAAAGTACTTTTCCTTCAGCCGCCTGGCGGCAAATTCACAGTAGCTGCGCCAGGGATCGCTCTCCGCGAAGACGCGCCGGATCTCCTGTTCCTCGGGCGTTTCGGCGACGCACATATCCAGCAGCATCTCATCGAGCAGGCCGCCGCCCAGGCGCCCCTCGCCCGCCGTCTGCAGCTCCACTTCCCGGCCCTTGGAGATATAGGCAAAATCCGTGGTTGAGGAGCCGATATCCACGACCAGCACGGGATTTGAAAGGATATCGTAGCCCACCTGCAGGTATCTGGACTGGCAGGCGCTCACCAGGGCAGCCCGGGATTCCGAGATGATCCTGACCGGCGGATAGCCCAGGCGCTCAAAGATCCTGCGGTAGCGCTCACGGTCCGCCTTGGACCAGCCGGCAGGGCAGCCTACATAAAAGCAGCAGTCCTCGCCGCGGATCAGGTTGCCGTCGAGATACAGCTCGCCCAGCACACCGCCGGCAAAGCGCTGCAGGTCCGTCTCGCTCTCCGGATCGGTGAGGAACCGGCTCTTGAAGCGCAGCCGGCGCTCCACAGCGCGGGGATGATAGCAGGCGCCCTCGCCGATCACCAGCTCCTGGTTGTCCAGCCTTGCGTAGGCCGTGATCACACTCCCGGAATCTCTGATCTTCAGGACCTTCGGCTCGCTCCCGTCTTTTTTCAGCACGGAGACGGCGCTTTCCGCGTCTCCAAGGTCAAACCCAAAATATCGTTCCATGTTATCCTCTCTCACATCGCGGCAAGACCGCGCATCAGGAGCTTTCCTCCGGCGGTCATGGCGGGGCGAAGCGTTCCGCTCTCGCTCGAGGGCATCAGGTCAAAATGACGGGCGTTTGACTCGTCGTACTCTTCCAGTTCCACACCGCGAAGATGCAGGTGATACCGCACACCGGAGAGCATCTCCCCGGCCGTGCGCCGGTCGCTGTCCGCATAGATCAGCTCCAGAAGCTCGCTGTAAAAGCTGATCTCCTCGGCGGAGAGCGGCTCGCCCTCTCCCGCCTCGGCACCCTCTTCGGCATCCCCGGCAGGCTTTTCCTCGGGGAGGGGAAGCTGGGCGTCCACGGCGGCAAGGGTCATGGAGAGCCGGTGGTAGAGCTTCTGCGCGTCAGGCGTGACACTGATGATTCGCTGATCATTTCCTTTGGGGGCCTTTGCAGTCATCCCGGCGCCTTTACCGGCCTTCATCCCGGAAAGATAGCCGAGCACGATGCCCGCAGCCACCAGAATGAGCGCCAGAAGAGCGATCAGACCGCCCGTATTTTTCCCTGAGATAAACAGGATAAGCACGCCGGCCGCACCGCAGGCAGCCCCCGCAAGGAGCAGTCCCCACTTTCCGGCCGTTCCCTGAGGCCTGCCGGTATCCGTGCGCTCGTAGATCTTCACCTCGCCGGCGGTATCGATCATCGGCAGCGCGGAGCGCACCGTGATCAGCGCGCGCCTTGCCGCATCCGCCTGCGGATCCGCGTTTCTCTGCTCCCCTGTGCGGATCAGGAGCCTGCCAAGCTCATCATCCAGGATGGATGCCGCCTGCTCCTGGCTCTCCGCCGAGGAGAGCCGGGAGATGATCCTCTCCCGCTCCTGTTCCAGCAGCTGCTGTGTCTCGATCATCGCTGCATGTCCTTTCTCGTTATGGTTTAGAATACCGCCCTGTTAAAGTCCTTCGGCAGGTCCTCCTTGACGCTGTACAGGTACAGCGGATAGAGGGTGTCCGTCTGCCGCTCCAGCAGGGAGAAGCCTTCGGCATATTCCTCCGGGTCAAAGACCTCGCCGGAAAAGACGGCGTCGTTCACGGCGCAGGCGGTCCGGATCATCTCGCTCTTCTGCCCCTCATCCAGGTCTGCCTGGGCAAGCTGTCCGGTCAGTGAAGTGATGGTGCTGTGATGGAAAAAATCTGCGGCGTAGGCCGGAAAATCCAGCAGTTCGGGATCAGTGAGGCCCTGCGCCCCGGCCCAGCCGGAAACATCCAGTTTTTTCGTCTCATAGGAGAGGCTCTCCCCGTCCCAGGTAAGCACAGCGTAGTGGCATGGCCAGACGCTCAGCGCGGAGGTGACGATCTCCGGAACCGGCACGTCCTCCAGAATGCTGTGCTGCAGGTGCATGTGGCCGCTCAGATTGCAGATCACCCCGTGCTGCTTATAAAAGAGCTCCAGGACTGACGCGTTGCGGATCTGGTAGCCGTCGGAAAAAAGCAGGTTGTGGATGAGCAGGTTCTGGTGGCTGACCGCCAGCACCCTGTCGCCCGCCTCTTCCGCCGCCTCCAGCTGCTCCCTGATCCAGGCGAAGGATGCGCCAGGCACCTGATTAACACTGCGGGAATTGACATCCAGCATCAGGATGCGCAGGCCGCCGCCCGGCGCGTAAATGTAGCTTCCGGAGGCGGAATCGGTGCTGAGGGCATCGTCATAGCCAAGCCCGTGGTAAATGGCAAAAAAGGCGTCCGCGTCCACGGAAGAGACGCGGGTAAAGGAATCCCTGGAAAAGGAGGCCGCGTTCGGGTTATTGATATCGTGGTTGCCGGAAAG
>CAMOKZ010000133.1 GCA_946618155.1 uncultured Lachnospiraceae bacterium
GGTGTATAATCTTCTATACTTTCGGATTCTATGCGAATTTCGATGCGATTATTTCCTAAAGGGGAGCGTTAGGAGGTAACAGTCTTGTACAACAAGAAGTATCTGGCACTTCTGCTTGCAGCGGCTGTATCGGCGACGCCTGTGATCACACACACGGTGGCGTCCGGCGAGGAAAACAGCCAGACTGAAACAGGGGGAGCCGAGGGATCGAACGGCCTTGAGGGGGGCCTGACCGGTTCTGACAACGGAGAAGGGGAAAACACAGGCGATACGCCGGAAGAGACGACGTACTCGGAGGAGACCGGATCATCAGAAGAGACCGGTGCTTCGGAAGAGACCACGGCGCCTACAGAGACGGGCAGCTCGGAAGAGACCGGATCATCGGAGGAGACGGGCAGCTCGGAGGAGACCGGATCGTCGGAAGAGACCGGGGCTTCGGAGGAGACCGGATCGTCAGAAGAGACAGGAACCTCGGAAGAGACCGGAACCTCAGAGAGCGCCTCTGAAACGGAGACGATCTTCATCGACGAGTCCGAGACGGACGAGCCCGATGAGACGGAGGATCCGGAACTGGGCGTGATCGGCGAGGAAGAGTCGGAGTCCGAGACGGAAACGGAGACCGAGACCGAAACGGAGACCGAATCCGAGACGGAAGATCTCTCCACGTTGGTGAGCGACCTGTTCACCATGCCGGGCTTTTCGGTGGATCCCTCGAAATATCCTGCGGCCGACATTGGTGAAAATACCAGGGTGATCTACTGGTACCTGCGCGATGAGATGGGCCTCAACCATGCCGCGGCCTGCGGCGTGCTGGCCAACATCCATCTGGAGTCCGGGTTCTACCCGCTCGCGCTGGGCGACGGCGGAACATCCTACGGCATCTGCCAGTGGCATCTGGGGCGTTTTTCCGCGCTGATGAGCTACTGCAGATCCATCGGCATGGACTACAACACGCTGGAAGGACAGCTGTGCTACCTGCGGTACGAATTTGAGACCCTTTACCGCGGGACGTACGACTACCTGCTCAGTGTTCCGGATACGAAAGACGGGGCTTACGCCGCTGCCTACTACATGTGCATCCATTTTGAGTCCCCCTCACAGATGGAACTGCGCGGACAGCAGCGCGGCAACCTCGCAAAAAATGAATATTACGACAAAGAGTACGAGCATGACGAACTCCTGAAGGAGCTGTTTGCGAAGATGCCGCAGATCCGCATCGCGGCAGGCGTGCTCACGGGCTCTGCCATTGTGGAAAAGGATCAGCTCCTCCTGGCGGAGGAACTGTTTGAGGCGCCGGTCAAGTCCGGCGAGCAGGCGAGCATGCTGGCGACAGGCGAGAGCATTCTTGCCGAGCCGGAGACACAGGCTCCCCTCCCGACCAGTCTGATGATTCTTCCGGAGCCGGAGACCGAGGCCCAGGCAGCTGTGCCGGTGGTATCAGGCCCGGTACAGGCATCCCAGACGGAAGCGGAAACCTCTTCCGTGACTGTCCAGGCCGCAGCAGAAGCACAGACCGAAGCGGCGGTAGAAGAGACCGAGGCCAAGGTGCCCGGAAAGTGGATCGAGACGCCCGCGGAGGCGGAGACAACGACCCGCCTGTATGTGCGTACCGAGCCGAGATTCGAGTCGAAGGCCGTGGATATCCTGAAGAAAGGCGGCCATGTGACGGTTACCGAGCTGTATGAGAACGGCTTTGTGAAGATCGTCTACCGGACTTCCGACGGCGAAAAGGAAGGCTTCGTGCAGTCCGCCTACCTTGACACCGGCAAGCTCTCCCCCGTCCGCAAAAGCGAGGAGGAAGAAACGGCGGCTGTCACCGTGACAGTGACGGAAACGGCTCCGGCGGCGGAGACGGAGACCACCGAGACGACGCTTGCGGTGACGCCGGAGACGACGGCGCAGACCGAGCTGACCATCAGCCTTGGCGGAGAGACCGAGGCGAAACCGGTGGGAGAGGATGACTCTCCGGCGGCGGACCTTGAGGCGGAGCGCGAGATCAAGCCCTGCTTTATCGGCGACTCCCGCGTGGTCGGCATGGCGCAGAGCGCAGGCTATTACAGCTACATCGGCCGGGTGAGCGCAGGCTATTCCTGGCTGGCCGGCGAGGGCGGCAATTATCTGCAGTCTGAAGCCGCAAAGGGCGACAAGCAGCTGGTCGTCTGCCTGGGCGTCAATGACCTCGGCAACGTGGACAGCTACATCAGCTGGTATCAGGCCTTTATGGCGTCCCATCCGGACGCGGACCTCTGGTTCATGTCCGTCAACCCGGTGGACCAGGCTGCGGAGGCGGCAAACGGCTACTCGGTCCTCAACAGCCAGATCGAGGCTTTCAATGACAAGCTGCGCGCGGCATTCCCTGAGCGCTACATCGATACCTACTCCTACCTGCGGGCAGGCGGTTTTTCCGCCGGGGACGGCGTGCACTACAGCGCGGCGACCTACGAGGCCATCCAGAATTACGCGGTGGCATTTCTGCAGGCAAATCTGTAATCATACGAAACGGCAGCGCCGGACCCATACGGGTCCGGCGTTTTTGAATCTTGGGTGTTGTATTGCGCCTTTGTGTGTTACAATCAAATTGAATCAATTCAGGAAAAGCGTTTCTCCGGCGCCTTGTCCGGAAGCGGCAGAAAGGAGTGCATGATGGGACTGTTGGATAAGATCTTTAAGAAAAAAGTCTGCGATATCTGCGGCGAAGAGATCGGCCTTCTCGGAAACCGGAAGCTTGAGGACGGCAATCTCTGCAAAGCATGCGCGGCAAAGCTGTCTCCGTGGTTTTCCGAGCGCAGGGAGAGTACTGTGGAGGAGATCCGGCAGCAGCTGGAATACAGGGAAGAGAACAAAGAGCTCGTGGCGGCCTTCCATACGACGAAGACTTTCGGCGTCGGTACGAAGGTGCTGATCGATGAAGAGCAGAAAAAATTCATGGTGACCTCTGCCCGGAATATCGGGGAGGCCAATCCTGATGTGCTGGATATTTCCATGGTGACGGGCTGCCGCATTGACAGCCAGAAGAACCGGACCGAGATCACGCGCAAGGATGAGGAGGGCAAATCCGTCAGCTTTAATCCGAAGCGCTACACCTACCGGTTCAACGTGCTGGTGATCATCAACGTGAACCATCCGTATTTTGATGAGATGAAGTTCACGCTGACGCCCAGCCCCGTCACGATCGAGACCGGGCCTTCCGGCCGTGAGCCCGATCCGATGAAGGATCAGGATTACCGGGAAGCCATCGAGATGGGCGAGCAGATCCGCGCGGCGCTGGGGCAGGCCCCGGAACCGGAGCCGGAACCCGCCGAAGCGTCCGCCGAGGTGAAATGCCCGTGGTGCGGCGCCATGACGGTGCCCACCGAGAAGGGGACCTGCGCCTTCTGCGGCGGCGAGCTGGAGAGGTAAAGCATAACAGCAACACATATGAACACCGCTGCGGGGGCGGCCTGGCCGCCCCCGCAGTATATACGTTATGCCCGCAGGGCATGAGACGAGACAGTAAACAGTGGAGCGGCAGACATGAAACTGACAGAAAAAACAACAGAAGCGATCCGCGCGGCGGCCCCCGGGGCCGCGGCCGCGGCAGGCGCCTTCGCTGCCCTGGCGGGAGCCGGCGGCGCGGCAATCGCACGGTATACGATGAACGGCCATCGCCAGAGCCTCGAGGAGGCTCTCAGGTGGCAGCGGGAACACTATGACATCAGCTGGTACCCGGGGCTCAAAAAGAAGAATTATCTTTTCACCTGCAGCGACGGTTACGAGCTGCACGTGCAGCTGTGCGAGGATCCGAAGACTGCGGTGAGCGGGAAATACGTGATCCTGACCCACGGGCATACGGACAACCGGTTCGGGACCCTCAAGTACATGCGGATCTACCTTGACCTGGGCTTCCGCTGCATCATCTACGACCTGCGGGGACACGGAGCCAATCAGCGCACCTGGTGCTCCTTCGGCATCCGGGAGGGGAGAGATCTGTACGAACTGATCTGCGACACCCTGGAGCGGTACGGGACGGATATCGTGCTCGGCCTGCACGGGGAGTCCCTCGGGAGCTCGACGAGCATCATGGCCCTGGGCTATGCGCCGGGGGTGGACTTTGTGGTGGCGGACTGCGGCTTTGCCGAGATCGCGCCGATCATCAGGGGCGGCCTGAAGATGGCCCATCTGCCTGCATCCCTTGCCCGTCTGGGCTCGGCCGGGGCGAAGGTCCTGTACGGTTATTCCTACGAAGAGATGCGGCCGATCGAGGCCCTGCCGGAGAACAGGACGCCCATCCTGTTCATCCACGGGGCGGAGGACGGCTTTATCCCGCCTTCCCACAGCGAGAGGATGCACGAGGCCACGGGCGGGTACAGCGAACTGGTCCTCATTCCCGGCGCGCGCCACGCGGCCAGCGTGCTGACCGAACCGCAGCTCTACGCCGACAGCGTGAGGGAATTCCTGGAGCGCTGCGGCCTTGCCGGCGGGGACGAAGGTCCGGAAGCGGACTGAGCAAAGATGATTACACTGCAGAAGGAGGCAGAATATGGAAAAATGGAGCAGGGTCAGGTATCTGCCGGGAACAGGTCTCGGAGAGAACGGGCAGAGGGTGACCGGCAGCGGGGCGCACATCGCGCTGTCTCTTCGCGCGGCGCGCGAAGGCATGGTCCTGTTGAAGAATGAGGGAGATCTTCTGCCTCTGGAAAAGGGCGTCCGCGTGGCGCTTTTCGGCAAAGGAATCTTTGACTATGTCAAGGGCGGCGGCGGCAGCGGCGACGTGACCTGCGCCTACGCCCGCAGCCTCTATGAGGGTCTGCGCATGCAGAAGGGCATCGGCGGAATCTTCGAGCCCTCCGCCGAGTATTACCGCCGGTCGGTGGAGCAGCAGTACGCCGAGGGAAAGATCCCCGGCCTCATTTCTGAGCCTGCCCTTCCGGACAGCCTGGTGGAGAGCGCGGCCTGGTACACGGACACGGCGATCATCGCGATCAGCCGCTTTTCCGGGGAAAACTGGGACCGGCGCGCGGCGCAGGATGAGAAGATCGAGCTGGCGGACGGCGAGGCGGATATGCTCGCCATGTCCGACCAGGTCTTTGACCGCGGCGACTTTTACCTGACCGCGGCCGAGGAGGAGATGGTGCGCAAGGTCACCGCGGCCTTCCCGAAGGTCATCGCGGTGCTCAACGTGGGCGGCGTCGTGGACACGGAGTGGTTCCGGGACGATCCCCGCATCGGCGCAGTCCTGCTGGCCTGGCAGGGCGGCATGGAGGGCGGCCTGGCGGCGGCGCAGCTGCTGACCGGCGAGCACACGCCCTGCGGAAAGCTGTCGGATACCTTCGCGCGCCGGCTTGAGGACTATCCCTCCACGGAAGGCTTCCACGCGTCCATGGACTACGTGGAGTACACGGAAGATATCTATGTGGGCTACCGGTATTTTGAGACCATCCCGGGGGCGGCGGAAAAGGTCTGCTATCCCTTCGGCTACGGCCTCTCCTATACCCGGTTCTCCCTTTCCGACCACAAGGTGATCCCGGGCAGGCATGAGTTTACGGCCCAGGTCATGGTCACAAACATGGGCGAGCGGGAAGGCCGCGAGGTGGTGCAGGTGTACTTCTCCGCCCCGCAGGGGAAACTGGGCAAGCCGGTGCGCGCCCTGGCCGGATACGCGAAAACGCGCCTGCTGCAGCCCGGGGAGAGCCAGATGATCCAGATCCGGTTCGGCCGGGATGTGCTGGCCAGCTATGATGATACGGGCAGAGTCTACCGCTCGGCGTGGGTGCTCGAGGAGGGCGAATACCGCTTCTTTATCGGCACCAGCGTGCGGGATACGGTGCAGACCTTCTATAAATACGTGCAGCCGGAAAACGAGGTGCTGGAAGCCCTCGAGCCGCGCATGGTGCCGCGGGCGCTGACCAGGCGGCTGAAAGCGGACGGGACATACGAGGAGCTTACCCCCGGGAAGGCGGAGCCGGTTCCGGAAAACGCCCTCACCCCGATCGATCCCGCCTGGCGGGATATGGAGCCCGGCGTGCGCGCCGTTCCGGCAAGGCACCTTGCCGATCACAGCCTGCCGCAGTTTATCGAGGTGGCGGAGGGCCGGATGTCGATGGACGACTTCGTCGCCGCCCTTCCGGATGAGGCGCTGCGCAGCCTGCTCGGCGGGCAGCCCAACCGGGGCCTCGCGAACACCTTCGGCTACGGCAACCTCAGGGAATACGGCGTGCCCAGCGTG
>CAMOKZ010000134.1 GCA_946618155.1 uncultured Lachnospiraceae bacterium
CCTGTCCGGCCCGGGCACCAGGGGGACGCCCGGCACCGCGGCCAGGGCCGCGCGCTCGGACGAGCGGTTATCCTTCAGGAACTGGAAGATCAGGACCTTCTGCCCGGCGCCCGCTGCCCGCAGGCACAGGCCCATGCCGGCCGTGGTCTTGCCTTTCCCGTCCCCGCAGTAAAGGTGCACCAGCCCGCCGCAGGTCTCCTTCTCCATGGTTCCATCCTTTCCGGGCGATGCGGTCCGCCTGCGGCGCCGCAGCCTCCGCCCCGGAATTCATCATACCCTTTTTCCCGTCTATTCGCAACTTTACAATCGCGGCGCGCCGGTGCTATGATAAGCGGTATAACAGGAGGGGAATCATGGATCTTCGCTTTTTCAGAAAACGCATACGCATGACCGCGTCGGCTGCAGCCGGCGTCCTTGCGCTGTCCGCCCCTGCCGGCGCTCTTGCCGCCGCGCAGGAAGAGACGG
The DNA here is from genome assembly GCA_946618155.1 of uncultured Lachnospiraceae bacterium. GTDB lineage: Bacteria > Bacillota > Clostridia > Lachnospirales > Lachnospiraceae > CAMOKZ01. Next base: position 466 of record CAMOKZ010000134.1, read on the forward strand.
AGACAGAACCCGTCCTGACCATGGTGGAGGCGTTTACGCTGGAGAAACTGCAGGCGTCCGAGGAGGAGATGCGCGCCGAACTCGGCGTGTCCCAAAGCGCCCTCATCCCGCTCATGCAGGAAGCGCCGCAGGAGAGCGACCCGGAGCGCCTTGCCACGCTGGAGAGCTACCACTACCTGCCGGTCTACCATCCGCCCATGCCGGCGCCCACCATCACCCTGCTCCAGAAGCGCCTTCTTTCCCAGACTGCGCTTTACGCGGGGACCTGGTCCGTCTATGTCAAAAATCTGCGCACGGGTGAGGAGCTCAGCGTCCGTCCCCGGTCGATGAAATCCGCCAGCACGATGAAGCTCTTCATCATGGGCACGGTCTACAAAGAGATCGACAAGGGAAATCTCACGCGCAGTTCCGAGATCGTGACCATGCTCACGGATATGATCAGCCACAGCAGCAATTCCGCGGCCAACCGCGCCCTCCTTCTTCTCGGGGACGGCAGCTACGCGGACGGCATCGCGAAGGTCAACGCCTTCCTGGATGAAGAGGGCTACAGCCCCCTCACCCATGAATTCAACGGCTTCGAGGACAGCGCCGCCGTCTGCGACCCGGACCACAACAACCGTGTGCTCCCGTCGGACTGCGCCCGCTTCCTGGAAAAGGTCTACCGGCGCGAGTTCATCTCCCGCGCCGTCTGCAACGAGATCGAGTCGCTGCTGTTCAACCAGCAGACCCGCTACAAGATCCCGCGGGGCGTTCCGGAGGGCGTCCAGGTCGCCAACAAGACCGGCGAGATGGATGCGGTGGAAAATGACGCCGCCCTGGTCTGCGCGCCGCGCGCGGACTACCTGATCTGCGTCTTCACCGACGGCTGGACCGACAAGGAGGAGGCGCTCCACAACATTCAGGACGTCTCCCGCACCGTCTACGATTTCTTTAATGATCCCGCCTACTACGGCGGGGAGGCGACCGTGCTGCAGCAGCTCTTTGCTGCCGAGCGCGAAGAAACGGCCATCCTTGACCACGCCAGGGAGGAGCAGGAGGCGCGGCTCGCCGCCGAGGCCCTTGCCCTCGCCGCCGCCATGGCCGAAGAGGCCGAGACGGAGACCGAAGATCCCGCTGCCGGCCTTGCGCTTCCCTTCCTGGACCTGCTGGCCGCAGCCGAGGCGGAAACGGAAACCGAGCTTCTTCCCGAAGAAGAGGCGGTCCCGCGTCTGCAGGCCGAATCCGGGCCCGCCGAAGGGACATCCGGCACCGATGAAGGGGCATCCGACACCGATGAAGGAATCGGGGAGACAGTCGGCATCACGCTTCCCCTGACCGGAGGAAGGAGCACACAGCCTTGAAGCTTTGGGGAAAACTCTGGAAGGACAATCATCTGCTGCGGGACGTGATCGCGGAGGATCACTCGGACGACACGCGCACCCACAAGATCTTCCGCTGTCTTGGCCGGATCTGCGAGGAGCTGGACCTTGGCCGTCCCATCTGGCTCGAGTCCGGCATCCGCGACTTTAAGCGGAGCAAAAAGGTCCGCTTTACGCAGGACAGCTTTATTGAAGAGATTCCGTTCGACTACTTGGAGATTCAGATCCTGGAGGAATAATGGCCGGATTATTTTCGCACAGGGCAGGCGCGCACGGCGCTGTCCGCGACATGACACAGGGTCCGATCGCCCGTCAGCTCCTGCTTTTTTCACTGCCCCTGATGGTGGGCAACATCTTTCAGATGCTCTACAATACCGTTGATGTCATCGTCGTCGGCAACTTTGTCGGCACCCAGGCACTGGCCGCCGTGGGCTCCACCACGATGATCATCAACATGCTCGTCTTTTTCTTCAACGGGTTCTCCGTCGGCGCCGGCGTGGTCATCGGCCACTATTTCGGTGCCGGACAGATGGACCGCCTGCACACGGCCGTAGAGACCACCATGGCCGCGACCTTCGTGATCTGCGTCCTCTTTACCGGGATCGGGGTCGGCATGGTCCGCCCGATGCTGCGCCTGATGGCCACGCCGGCGGACGTCTTTCCCGAAGCCGTCACCTACCTGCACATCTACTTCATGGGGATCGCGGGACTGCTCATCTACAACATGGGCAGCGGCGTCCTGCGGGCGGTCGGCAACACGCTGCTGCCGCTTCTCTTCCTCGCCCTCACCAGCATCCTCAACATTATCCTGGACCTTGCCTTTGTCCTGGGCCTGCACGCGGGCATTGCCGGCGTCGCCTGGGCGACCGTCCTCTCCCAGCTGGTCTCCGCCCTGCTCATTCTCCTGCTTCTTTCACGAAGCCGGGAGGTCTACCGCCTCACCTGGCGGGATCTTCAGGCTGACGGCGCCATCCTGAAGCAGATCTTCGCGGTGGGCATGCCGGCGGGCATTCAGTCCGTCATCACATCCCTGTCCAACGTCTTTGTCCAGTCCTACGTGAACGTGTTCGGATCCGCCTGCATGGCGGGCTGGAGCACGTATAACAAGCTCGACCAGTTCATCATGCTGCCCATGCAGAGCATGGCCATGGCGTCGACCACCTTCGTCAGCCAAAACATCGGTGCGGGCAGACACAGGCGCGCGGACCGGGGCACCTGGACCGCCATCGGCATGACCCTCGCCGTGACCGTGGTCGTCGCGGCAGCCCTCTTTATCTTTGCGCCGCAGTCCGTCGGCCTCTTCACCGCAGATCCCGAAGTGATCCGCTATGGCGTCCTCTTTCTGCACGCCAACGTTTTCTTCCTGCTGGCCAACTGCGTCAACCATGTGCTGGCCGGCGCCCTGCGCGGGCGCGGCAACGCGACGGCCCCCATGGTCATCATGCTCCTGTGCTTCGTGGCCCTGCGCCAGGCCTACCTGTTCCTCGTCACGCGCTTTGTCGCGAACACGCCCGTCCTGGTCGGCCTCGGCTATCCGGTGGGCTGGGTCTCCTGCTGCATCATCGAGATCATCTATGCGCGGGCGCACCGCGCCTGAGCCTCAGCCTGACCGTCCGCATCGATATATCAATATTTCATCACCAGTTTGACGCCCGCTGCCCCGATCCGGTAGACGGGCGTTTCCATTCTCTTCTTTACGTTATCCAGCTCTTTGCGGATGGGCAGCCCCTGCGGACAGTGCTGCTCGCACTTGCCGCACTTTACGCACAGGCCCGCGTTGGAGCGCACGCCCCGCAGGGTCGTGCACATGAAGTACTCCCGAAAGCCCGTGAAATAGCCTTCCGTAAAGCTGTGGTTGTAGGCGGCGAAGCACCCCGGAATGTCCACGCCCTTCGGGCAGGGCTGGCAGTAGCCGCAGCCGGTGCAGCCCACGCGGACCTGTTCGTTCAGGATCTTCAGCACGCGGCCGTAGACGGCAAGCTCATCCTCGGAGAGAGATCCGGGCAAAGCGTCTTCGGCGATCCTCGTGTTCTCCTCCACCTGCGCCGTATCGTTCATGCCCGAGAGGATGACCGTGGGCTCCTCGTGATTCCAGATCCACCGCAGCCCCCACTCCGCAGGGCTTTTTCCCGGCGCGTACTTTTCGAACTCCGCCTTCGCCTTTGCCGGCAGTCCGCCCGCCAGGCGGCCGCCCCGCAGCGGCTCCATGATGATCACGGGCAGGCCCTTCGCGTGGGCGTGGCGCAGTCCGGCAATGCCGGCCTGGGAATGCTCGTCCAGGTAGTTGAACTGTACCTGGCAGAAATCCCAGTCATAGGCGTCCACCAGCGCCTTGAACTTTTCCGTGCCGCCGTGGAAGGAGAATCCGATGTGCCGAATCTGCCCGGACGCCTTCTTGCTTTCGATCCACTCCCGGATGCCCAGCCCGCACAGGCGCGCCCAGGTAGCGGCGTCATTGAGCATATGCATGAGGTAATAATCGACATGGTCGGTCTGCAGGCGCTCCAGCTCCTCCTTGAAATACCGCTCCGCGTCCCCTGCCTTGCGGATATAGTACTGGGGAAGCTTCGTCGCGATATTGACCCTGTCCCGGAAGCCGTACTTCTTCAGGAACGTGCCGAGGCACACCTCGCTGCCGGGATAGATGTAGGCCGTGTCGAAATAGTTGACGCCGCGCCGGACGGCAAGCGCCATCTCCTTCTCCGCCTTCTCCTGGTCAATGCCGCCGCCCCTGCGCGTAAAGCGCATGCATCCGAAGCCGAGGGCGGAAAGCTTCTCGCCGCTCTTCGGGCTGATTCTGTACTGCATAGATCCTCCTTGCTCTGCTGCTTTATTTTTACTATTCACGACTCCGCCCCTACAGGCCACAGACCAGCCGTGAATAGTAACCTTGTTATTACATATCCTGGTCTGTAGACCTGATGATCCACCGGCCCTCCGGCGTGATCAGCCCCCGGTAGACCCCTCTCTGGATGAAGATTCCACCGTCTCTCCCGGCGATGCCGTAGGCAGTCCTGGACCGGTAGGTCACCTGCCCGTCCGGTCCGAAGATCTTAAGGCAGTACCCGTCCGCCGGGCTGTATGTCCATGTCACCAGGCAGTCTCCGGTCAGCGACATGTTCATCCAGCTGTCGATGGCGTCCCTCGCACTGTCTGCCACGATCTCCCCGGTTTCCAGCAGGATGGCCTTCTGGTAATAACTTCCGTCCTGGTTATATCCGATCACCGCATAGCTGTGGTTGACGCTGCTCACGGTCTCGCCGGTGCCAAGAGGCACGGGGCGCATCACATCCCCGTCCAGGAAGGCGTATCCGTTTACGGTCAGTGCGTAGGGCACGACATTTGCCCCGCCGAAAGACCAGAAGCCCCTGCACTCCGCCCAGTCGAGCTCCGGGTAGACCAGCCCGCGCACAAAGCCCTCCTGCCGCTGCAGGGTGAGCCCCAGCGACTCCGGAAGCCCGCCGATCTCCTGCAGGTTCTCATCGAAGATATGCAGGATGCCGTTTTCCATCCGCCCGAGTGCCGTCACCTCCTCGGTTCCCTCGTTTTCCTTCCAGGCAAAATACAGATCGTCAAAAAGCTGAGGCTCGCCGCCGCCAAAGAGCGCCTCCTCAGAGAAATAGAGAGCCTTTCTCCCGCTGCCTTCCTGATAGTACCAGACCAGGAGGCCGCCGCAGAATTCGGTGCACGAGCGGTTCTTTTCCAGACTCTCCCGGAAAGAAGCCGACGTGATCTCCTGCACGGATCCGTCCGGCCTGATTCGGAGAGCCTTCGGCTGCGCCCCGGTCCCGGCGGTTTCCATGTTTTCCGCATCCTCATCCGTGATCAGCGCTTTCTCCAGCGTGACCACGCCGTCACCGTACAGATTCAGGTCGGTAAAGACACGGCCGGGCGCGGTCTCATAGAGCGTGCGCCCGTCCCGGTAACAGATCGCCGATACGCCGCTTGCGGAATCACGGAAGCTGAAAAAGTCACCCTTGATCTTCAGGTTGTTTCCGCTCTCGTCCCTGACCTCCCGGCCGGCCGGAAACGCTTTCAGAATCTCGCCCTTATAGCCGGCACGCACCGCCTGCACGTCGTCCAGTGTCTCCACGTTCAGTGTATCCGCCTTGACCACGGTGTACGAGAAGATCTCCATGTACTTGCTGACCACGCCGACATACCTGCCCTGCGCGTCGTAGGCGCGCGCCTCCCCGTCCCCGTAGTTGAACAGGATCAGCTCGTCCGGGCCGCAGGGGGCCGGAAGCGCGCTGTCCGCCTCCTGTGCGGCGGCGTTCTCCGACGCAGCCGTCTCCTGCACGACAGTCTCCTGTGCGGTCTCCTCCTGCACCGGCGCCGCGGCCGCGGGCCCTGCCGTCCCGCTCTCTCC
>CAMOKZ010000135.1 GCA_946618155.1 uncultured Lachnospiraceae bacterium
GGGCCGTCATCATCAGGAAACTGGTGATGGCGGCCCCTCTGCGTTTTCGTTTTACAATACCCCCAGCAGCGCCCCGGCGCACACCGCGGCTGCCACCAGCGCGGCGGGGATGCGGTACATGGAGAAGATCGCCACGATCTCCCTCGCCAGGCCGTTCGGCCAGAAATACCACTTTGTGCTGCTGGCCAGCCCTTCCGCGTCCAGGCCGGCCCTGCGCGCCAGCATGCCGCTGCGCAGCACGTGGTAGTTTGTTGTCGTAAAGCAGACCTTTGCCCCGGACATTTCGGCATCGGCGATCTCTTTCGCGAAGAGCATGTTCTCCCAGGTGTTCTTTGACTTTTTCTCGGGCAGGACCTCATACTGCTCCGCCCCGTGGGAAAGCAGGTAGAATTCCATCGCGGAGCCCTCGCTCATGATCTCGTCCGGTCCCTGTCCGCCCGTGGGGATGTACCGCGCGGGTTTGCCCACCGCACGCTCCTGGTCCCAGGCAAAGCGGATGGCACGGTTCGTCCTGGCTTTCAGCAGGGGCAGAAGGCCTCCCTCCTTGCTGATCGAGCAGCCGGGGATGATGACAAAGTCTTTGTCGTAGGCCGGCTTATGCTTTGCGGCGACAAGGGCCGACAGCAGGACGCCCGCCATCAGGAAATCCCCGCAGCAGCCCAGCGCGCCGGCAAGCCTGCCCATCAGGGGAGGTATGGCAGTTCCGACAGCCAGGCGGCAGCAGAGCAGGTTTCCCGCTATCCAGGCCGTGCCCAGCCCTCCGCCGAAGAGGTTGGAGCGGCTGATCCCCTCACGGTGCAGGAGAAACCCGCCGCCGATGCCCATGAAGATCAGGTCCGCGGAGCTGATCACGGCAAACACCGCAAGCATGGCCGCCGCCCCCGCCGGTTTCCGGGTCAGCACCAGAAAGATGATCTGCAGCAGGGCAAAGGACACCGCGGCCCCAAGCAGGATCCCCGGGAAGGAATACATGATTTTCTTCTTCCACTCTCTTCTCATTTCACCTGCTGCCCTGTCCTCTCGTTAATTTTCTAATGCTCAGTTATCACCCTGCATCGGCACGTACACTGCTTTGGCCACTTCAGCCAGGGAGGCCGCGTTCGGCTCCGTCGTATAGTCGGACAGGGAATACATCAGCCCCGGCACGATGTCATACCACATGCACAGTTCGATCCAGTCCTCGGATCCGGCCTGCCCGATGCCCAGCGTTCCCTCGCAGCTGCCCAGCGTGATCTTCTCCTCGTGGTCCCAGTAGTAATAGATTCCGGAGATGTTCAGCAGCTCGCCTTTTTCCAGGGCCGCCGGCTGGATGCGGGCGCAGTATTCGTCCTTGCCGATCGTAAACTGCATCTCGGCAAGCTTATCGCTCTCCATCCAGCGGTAGATGACGTTTTCCGCCTCTTCCGGTACGCCGAACACGACGCCGGAAACCTCCTCCAGCTCTTCTTTGGTCATATCCTTCCACGGATTGGCCAGGCCGAGGAACCCTTCCGTCTCTGTCTCAAATTCGGCCGCCTCGCCGTTTACGCTCTCCGTGCCGGCCACGCTCTCCAGGCTCTCCACGCTCTCCGTACCGGCAGTGTTCTCCGCGCTCTCCGCCAGAGCCGCTGCCCCCGCGCACAGCACGGCAGCCGTCATCAGCAGGCACAGCACCGTCATTCTCTTCTTCATGATCACTCCCCCCTTTTCCCTTATTTCACCTTTTTGTACAGGCGGAGAATGTTCTCTTTCCCTTCCCGCCTGTAGATCACTTCATCCATCATCTTTTTGACCAGGAAGATGCCCAGGCCCCCGACCGCTCTCTCCCTGACGCCAAGGGTGACATCCGGTTCCTCCTTGGCGAGGGGATCGAAGGGAACACCCTCGTCCCGGAAGGTGAGGCTGAGCATGCCGGTCTCCTCATCCAGATCGATCTCCACCGTCATGCTGCCTTCCGCGTCCGGATAGGCGTACCTGGCAATGTTGGACAAAATCTCGTCAAGGGCTACGTCGATCTGTCTGCGCGCTTTTACCGTGCAGTCTGCCATGGCCAGCAGCTGATCCACCCAGCCTGTGATCTCCGGGATGCTCTCCAGGCTCGCCTGAATGGTTTTTTCATGTTTCATCACACATCCCCCTTCCTGCACGGATCGCAGGATCCCTTGTACTCCAGGCATACCATGGTCAGATCATCAAACTGCTCAGCGCCCCGGACAAACTCACCCACCGCTGTCCTGACTTTTCTGAGCACATCCTGCGCGGTCTCACCGGCCGCCGCAGTCTGTCCGTCTGCCGCCTCTTCCGGCACAGCCGCCGCAGGCTGCCCGCCCGCTGCCGCTTCTTCCGGCACAGCCGCCGCAGGCTGCCCGTTCAGCGCGTCCACCATGCGTTCCATGCCGAACTGCTCGTACTCCGTATCCGCGGACTCGGGTACGCCGTCGGTGTAGAGGAAGAGCTTCGTGCCGGGCTCGAGGATCAGCTCGTATTCGCTGTAGGCAGTGCCTTCCAGGCCGCCGAGGACAAATCCGTGCTTATCCCTGTAGGGCGCGAAGCTGCCGCCGGGATGCTGCAGGATGGGATATTCGTGGCCCGCGTTGGCCGCGGTCAGCTTTCCTGTGGAAAGCTCCAGGATGCCCAGCCACACGGTGACGAACATGTCTGTCGCGTTGTCCGAGCAGATCGCCTCGTTCGCCTGGGTCAGGATCTGGGCCGGCGATTTATCCCGCATGACGAAGCTGTGCAGGATGATCTTCGAGGCCATCATGAACAGGGCTGCAGGTACGCCTTTTCCGGATACGTCCGCGATCATCATGCACAGATGATCGTCGTCGACCAGGAAGTAATCGTAGAAGTCTCCACCCACTTCCCGGGCGGCGTGCATGCTCCCGATGATATCGAAATCCGTCCGGTCCGGGAAGGCCGGAACGATGTGGGGCAGCATGGATGCCTGGATCTGCTTCGCCAGAGTGAGCTCCGTGCCGATCCGCTCTTTTTCCGCGGTGACGCGCTTGATGGTCTCCATGTACTCGACCGTCTTGTGGGAGAGATCCGCGAAGGAGGTGGCAAGCTCCTCGACCTCATCCCCCGTCCGGAAGGCGTCCTCCATCCTGAATTCCAGGTTGCTGCCGCCAAGATGGGCGATCCGCTTGGTCATCGCGTTCAGCGGCTTTGTGATGCGGCTGCCCAGCACGATGGCGCCGACCAGCATCAGGAGCGCCGAGATGAGCAGAAGCCCGGCCGCATTGCGCTGTATGCCTTTTACCTTCGCCCGGTACGCCTCACTGGCCTCCTGCTGGATCTGCGCGGTCTTCTCCTGCAGCATCGCTGCGGGCGCTCCGACTGTCTCCCGGCTATAGGCGGAGACCAAGACCCATCCGGTCGTTCTGATCGGGCTCGCGGTCATGTAGTAGTCGCCGTCCGAGAGCGCGCCGGTAAGCACTTCTGTCTCCTCCCCGCCGATCGCCTCAGTGACGATCTGCGCCAGCGTCTCGCTGGAGGAGCTCCGCAGGTCCCCCTCGCTCTCCTCTTTCCCGATCGGGAAATCCTGCACCTGGGGAAGCAGGACCGCCTTTCCCTCGTCGGAGACCAGGAGCGGACGCTCTCCTTCCTGGGCGGCCTCGTTCATGATCTCCTGCATCTCATCCAGATACAGATCCATGCCGGCCACTGCCGCAAGCTCACCGTCCGGCCCGTAGACCGGCGCGGCGCATTCCAGGCAGTACCGCCCGGTCAGGGCATCCTCCCCGCCTGTCGTGAAGATCAGCTTGCCCGCTGCCGCGGCTTCCCGGTACCAGTCGCGCTTTCGCGGATCGTAGCGGACGGTCTTTCCGCCCACGATCCAGCTGCGGGACATCTCGCTCACAGAAAAATGCACACCCTCCGGCAGGGCAATATAGGCGGTGGCTGCGCCGTTCGTCCTGCACATGGTGATCAGCACGTCCGTCAGATTGGCAAGGAGCCCGATCTTATCGCGCAGCGCGGGATCGGTCTCATCCGTCCCCTCCGCGAAGATCACCTTCGCCGTCCATTCGCCCTCGTCCGCCGCATTGGGCCCCGCATAAGGCCTGCGCGGATAATCCTCCGGGCTGGCAAAGAGGCCGGCGGCATACTCTGCCATAAAGGTGACCTGGTCCGCAGCCGAGGCAAACAGCTTGTCGGCGAGCATCGCCTCCGATTCGTTTGCGCGGCGCAGTGTCCTGGCCACCACCTCATCCATCACCGCATTATTGGTCTCTTCGATCGCCGCCTGCTGCTGCTCGCCGGACTGGGCCGACAGGTCCGCCAGCATCCTGCTGTGGTACTGGTAAACGGCAAAGTTGGCGGCTGACAGCAGGATTATCGTGATCAGGATCAGATTGAAGATCTTATTCTGGATCCCGCCGATGACAATGTTTCGGATTCGCTTCATGAATACTCCCTCCAGGGCCTTTTGCAGGCTTCTTTTATTATACGCTGTCCCGCAAGTACCCGTCAAATACAGGCGATGGGATTGGGGGAAAAACAAATGATCCCGCGTCTGCCGGACCGGCTTCTGCGGGATCATTCTACGGGAGTATTCTCCTGAATTATTCGTTTGTGTATACGACCCTTCCCTTCGCCCCGGGATCATCCATGATGACCTCGCCGGCGCCGGGCACGCGGATCACGCCGCTCTTCGGGTTTTTGATGCTGTCGACCACCGTCGTGATCTCCGCTTCCACCTCGGATTTCTCAAAGGCGAGATCGGCCTGCTCCATCCTGCAGCCGATCAGCTTAAGGCCCCTGCAGTAGCAGAGGGGCTGGGTGCCGATGATCGTGCAGTTCTCAAAGGTCACATTTTCGCAGTACCAGGCAAGGTACTCGCCCCTGATGACGCTGTCCTTCACCAGCACGTTCTTCGCGTGCCAGAAGGCGTCCTTCGTGTCAAATTCGCAGTTGGTGAAGGTCGAGTCGGTGATGTACTGGAAGGAGTACTTCCCCTTCAGCTTCACGTGGTCAAACACCAGATGCTCTGAACGCATCATAAAATATTCGCTCTCGGCCGTGCAGTTTTCCATCCGGATATTCCGGACAGACCACCCGAATTCCGGCGAGATGACATCGCAGTTTTCCATCCGGACGTCCGCGCACTCGCGCAGCGCCTTGATGCCGTGAAGCTTTGTATCGCGGATGCTGATATCGGAAGAATACCAGAGCGCCGCGCGGCAGGCCGGCGTCATCTCGCTCCCGCTGATCGTGAGGTGCTCATCATGCCAGAAGGGATAGCGAAGATTGAAGTAACAATCCTTTGCGGTAATATTCCGGCTCTCTTTAAAGGCGCTCTCTCCGTCCGCGGGTCCGTCAAAGCGGCAGGAAACGGCTTCCAGGCCGTCGCTTCCGTACAGTGCTCTCTCTTCATCAAAGGTCTGGTTCTGTATTGTTTTCATTCTGATCGTCCTCTCCTTTTCTGCCACTATATTATGGCGGTCAGAAGAGAATTTTGCAAATGGTAATTGCGCATATCGTGATATGCACGATCGGCATATCGCTTACTTCTGCTCAAAGGCCGGTCTCCATCCGGCAAATCCCGCAAGGGCCTCATCGGTAAGGGTGAAATCCAGAATGTTCATGTTGTCCCGGATATGATCCACGTTCCTGCTGCCGGAGATCACGGCGAAGCTCATCCTGGGCAAAGTAGGGATGCGCCTCCACCTGGATAAACTGCGGAACGATCTCCCAAGCGTGAATTCCGCTAAAGATCACGCGGTTTTCGCCGGTCCCGTCGTCCAGGGCGAACTTCAGAAGCTTCTTGCTCTTCGGCACAGCCTCGCACTCCAGCACCTTGACGGCACGGAAATCGGACTTGCTGAAGGTCTCAAAATCAACATAATCCTTGAACAGCGGCTCGATCGCGACCTTGCTGAAATCGGGCTTCTCCGCCGCGCTCTCACTTCCGCTCTTCAGAGACTTCATGGTCGGAATGTCCGGCATGTCGCAGTCCATATTAGAATATTTCATTAGATATTGCTTATGCACCATTTTAGTTTTGGTGTTTCGATCCACACAAGTCCATAACAGTCCATTATTTCTATGTACTAATTATGTACTACGGGGGAAATCTATGTACCAGTGGTACAAGAGATATTTCCCGCTTTATGTGTCAAAAAATTTTGGTATTTACGAGGGAGAGTCTGTTTATCTTATAAACAGCTCCTGCCTCGGCTGCCAGTT
>CAMOKZ010000136.1 GCA_946618155.1 uncultured Lachnospiraceae bacterium
AGGCCTCCGCGTCCTCTTTGGGCTCAAACGGCGTATACTCTCCGCGTACCGCGGTATCGTTGTCCACATAGGGGACTGTGGTCAGGGGGAGCGGAGCATAGACTTCTTCCTCTCTGGCTTCCGGCGTCTCATCCGCCTGTGCCGCGATGCAGACTGTCAACGAGCACAGGATCAGAATCGCTAGGAAAATCATCAGCAGTTTTTTTACTCTTGTGTTCATGTTTCCTCCTGTCTGTATTGTGTGAGTTTGGACGCGATCTTTCTCAGTTGTTCCGTGTCATATCCGACTGTGACACGTTCCCACTTCGGCACACGCGGATCATCCGCGTATGCCGAGGGAAACGCCCCGCTGTCGTCAAAGCTCAGAACCTGAACCGGACGCAGAGAACGGACGGTACGGATGTGCCGCACGAAAGAGGAAAAGAGATACTCGTTCTCCATTTCGCTCGGCAGCAGGAAGCTGCAGGTCAGCTCGGTCGGCCGGACAAAGGCTTTTTCCGCGTCCGCGGTCAGTGCGACCTCCTGCGGCGTCGGGAAGCGGTATACCAGCAGCACCCGATGCGAGAGTTCGTCGGTTGTATCCCCGCCGGAGGAGTAACCCTTTTCCCGGGAGATCTTTTCCCCGTAATAGTCGAGTTCCAGCCCGACCTCGCACTTGACCGCCAGGGTTCTGCCGTCCGCCGTCTCGAAGACCGTTTCCGGCAGGCGCTTGTCCGGAGAGCTCATCTGATGCCCCATGATCACTTCATCGGTCTCCGCCGCCGTCAGACGGGAAAAATCGCTGGTGACGATCCCGTAAAACCGGACCGGCTTCCAGGCCGCGACGATGTTCAGATAGGCCCAGGTCTCATAGGCGCCCCGCTGCAGATCCTTGAGAAAAGGCCTCAGCAGCTGTTCCGCCCGGTCCTCTGTCTCCTCCGGCTCCAGATGGTGCTGCAGGCTGTCCATCACCAGTTCAAACAGGGGAGCTGAAACCGCCCGCTCCGGATCGGTGATCAGGTTTTCGACGGAAGCAGGAAGGCGATATCGCTTCAGACTGCTCCCGGCATAGAGCTGCTGCCGCACTTCTTCGATGCGCTGCGCGAGCCTTCTGATCTCCTCCAGCCGCACTCCGGCGAGATCCGCGGCCAGGGCTTTCGTGACGGCATCGATATGCCCGTAGAAGGCTTCCCGCAGCGGCTTTGGAATCCGCATGCTCTGAGGCGTGATCCGGATCTCCGGGTTCTGCCGGACATACTCTGTGAGTCCGGCAGATGCCTCCCGCCAGGCGCTCTCTGCGTTCTCGTTTCTCAGGCTCATTGTTTATTCGTTCACCAGGCGGAGCAGGGTCCGCTTGACCAGCGTGCGGGCGATCTCTACCTTATATTCATTATGGGAGAGGACCATGACCTTCGAGACGGCAGCGTCGCCGGCAGCCTGTGCGCTCTCTTCGGTCACACCGGCTTTGACGCATTCCTCCGCGTCCGTCATCCGCTTGGGGGAAGGATAGCAGGCGCCCAGCACGATGTGGATCTGTCCGTCCGCATCCTCCGCCACGGCACAGTTGACCAGAGGAAAGTCGATGGATTTGCGCAGGGCAAACTTCTCAAAACGGCTTTTCTCCGTCTTCGGTACGCGGATCTCCTTCACCAGCTCGCCGTTTTCCAGCACGTTGGAACGCAGGCCGTTTGCGTGGAAGAAGTCCTCCGCCGGGATCTCCCGGGCGGTGGTGACAATCGTCGCCCCCAGAGCCGCGAGCGCCGGGGCGCTGTCGTGGGAACTCGCCGCGAGGCAGTTGCCCTCGATCCCGAGGATGGAATGGTAGCGGTTGTCGCCCTTGTAGGCATAGCACTCCTTGCCGCCTTTCCTTGCGCAGACAAAGCGGTTGTCCGGGCAGCGGAAGTACCAGCAGCGGTGCATCTGGCAGATGTTTCCGCCGATGGTGCCCATGTTGCGGATGGTCGGGGAGGCCGCTCTGCCGCAGGCCTCGGCCAGTGCCTGAGCGTGTGTCTTCACAAGCTCGCTGTCGGCGATGTCCTGCAGCTTGACCAGGGCGCCGATCACGAGTTCCGTGTCCGTCTCTTCGATGGTATCCAGACCGGGAACGGTCTTGAGATCGACAAGATAGTTCGGGTAATACGGGAGGCATTCGTCCTTGAGCGTACCGAGCAGATCCGTTCCGCCCGCGATGACCATGACGTCCTCATGTGCGGCCAGCGCAGCCGCTTCTTCTATCGTCGAAGCCTGGATATGTTTGAACGGTCTCATCTCAACCCTCCTTCTTGATCTTGCCCAGCGCCGCCAGCACACGGTCGGGTGTGAACGGCTGCATGGTGATGAAGTCGCCGCCGGTGGCGTTCTGGATTGCGCAGCCCACCAGGCCGGCGTTGGTATGCGCGTGTGCCACGCCGGTGGAACCGTAAGCGCCGCCGCCGCAACGGGTCTCCACCGCCACGTTGTCCATGGGCGGCTGGTCGAGTGCGGTCGGCACCTTATAGTCGTACATGTTGCCGTTGAGCAGGACGCCCGTGTTGGGATCCCAGATGATCTCCTCACGCAGCGCGCGTCCCGAGGCCATCGTCAGCGCCATCTCCAGCTGACCCATGGCCGAAGCCGGACGGATCACCTTGCCGAAGTCGTGGGCGGCGGTATAATCGAGGATCTCGACCAATCCGGTCTCCGGGTCCACCGCCACCTCGCAGAAGTCCACGTTCATCGTGCGCACCACATCGCTCTGGAAGGGGACGCTGGGTTTCCCGCAGAAGCCCTCGCCGAACTGGCCGAGGCCCACCAGCGGGATCTGAACAGAGGGATCGGCCTTCAGCGTCAGCATGGAATCGACGATGTCCGCCTCTTCGGGTGACGCCGCGCCGACATACATGTAGATTGCGCTAAGCACGCGGTTTTTCAGCAGGATCGCCGCTTCCTTGGCCGCCCAGGTGCAGGTCGAGGCGCGGTCGGCCGCGTCGCCCTTCTGCCAGTTCGGATAATTCGCCGCATAGTAGACGATGACGTCCTCCGGTTTCATGCCCATCTCCTCGGCGATGACCAGCTGGACCGCGTCCGGCCAGTAGGTGCCGATCAGGGCTTCGGAATACGGCATGTAAACCTTGCCGTCCGTGTTCAGGCGGAGGTTGATGTTATACGAAATCATACCCCAGGTCATGGACCAGCAGGCACGTGCCGCTACGCCGTGCAGGCGTCCGTCCGGAAGCACCTTCTTGCCGGCCAGGTGCCACTTTTCATCCCAGTGGAATGCCTTCTTTCCGGCTTCCATGCAGGCTTCCAGCGAGGGCTGGGTGATGATGACGTTCTTCATGATGACGTCCGTGATGTCCATGCCCAGCGTGTCCGCGATCTTGGCGAAGGTCAGGTTCACCGGCTCCCACATGTCCTTGCCCGGGTCGGCGGTGGTGCAGGCGCCGTTTGTCACGTAGTATTCCATCTCCGAATAGATGTTCGGGCAGGAGGTGGACTTGAATGCCTGGGCGTTCGGCGGCAGGACCAGATGGCCGTGCGTCTTGTCTCCGTAGCCGCCGCGGGCGCCGGACTGGTGCACGTTCTTGCAGTGGACGGCGCAGAGCGTTCCGTCTTCCTTGAATCCGATGCGGATGGTGAAGTAGGTCTCCGGTACCGCCGCGTCAAAGGCCTGGCGACGGGTGTTGACCATCTTGACCGGCACGCCGCCGAGGCGCTTGGACAGCACCGGGGAGAGCTGTGCGCCGCGCTTTTCCACAAAGTCACAGTAGCGGGAGGCCATATACGGGGAGAGTGCGCGGACCTTGTCCTCATGCAGGCCCATTCCCTGGAAGGCGGATACCAGCGGGCCGTTGGACGGGAAGTGTGCGTGGTTCGTGACATAGCACATCTTTTCGCCGTCCGGGTTGCCCCAGGGGTCGTCGTCCCAGTACGAGAAGTACGCCGCCGGCATGGACCGGAACTGGCTCCACATCGGGCGTCCGTATTCGATGGTCTCGATGTAGTCGGCTTCCTTGAAGCCCTCTTCCACATTGCCATTTTCCCATTTGACCGCGGCGCCGAAGGTGTTGCCGGTCATATTGCTGTCCGGGTTCATCTCCGGACGCAGGATGGGCGCGCCGGGCTTGCCTGCCTCGCGGCAGTCCAGGATGAAGGGCAGCACTTCCCAGTCCACCTTGACATAGTCCAGCGCTTTCTTGCAGATCTCTTCGGTCTCGGCCACCACCACGCAGCCGACCTCGTCTCCTTCAAACTCTGCCTCCGTGCCGAGCAGCGGGCTCTGCCCGAAGGTAAAGTAGGATGGGATATACTTCGGCATGGCCGCGATCTCTTCATCCTCATAAGTGAGAATGAGCTTCACGCCTTCGATCTTTTCCGCCTCGGAGATATCCAGTTTTTTGATCTTCGCATGGCCGTAGGGGCTGCGCAGACACATGGCGTAAAGCTGGCCCTCACGATAGAGATCGGTGGGATATTTGGCTGCGCCGCTGGTCATGTCCCAGGACTGACGTCCGGGGTGATCCCAGGTGCCGACGTATTTGAACTCCTGGCGTTCGTCATTGGTTCCTTCCAGTTTCCATTCTGCCATTCCGGGCATGATCACTGACCCCCTTTCATCTCAGCCGCGGCTTCCATGATCGCTTTGACATGCCGCGCATAGGTACCGCAGCGGCAGATGTTTCCGCTGAGCTCCAGACGGATCTGCTCCTCTGTCGGCGCAAAGTCATACTTGTTCAGGATATACTTCGCCATGGTGAACTGCGCCGGTGTGCAGTAGCCGCACTGGGCCGTGTCGTTGCGCACATAGGCCTCCAGCAGCGGCCGGTACTCGGGATCCGCGGCGATGCCCTCGCTGGTCTCAATGTGCTTGCCGGCACATTCCACCGCCAGTGTCGTGCAGGAGAGCGCAGGCTTTCCGTCGATCAGCACCGTACAGGAGCCGCAGCCGCCCCGGTCGCACATCTGCTTGGCATTGCCGGTCAGGCCGATGGCCCGGATCAGTGCCTCGCGCAGAGTCCAGTGATCCTCCACGAACACGTCGTACTCCGCCTCGTTGATGCTGAAGGTGACGGTCTTCGGAAGATCCAGTTCCTTGTGTTTCGTTGTAAAATGTCCTCTGAGCTGCTCAAAATCTGCAAACTGTTTTCCGCAGACCGGACAGGTGTATACAAACACCTGCTTTTCCGCCGCGCCGTCTTCTGCCGAAGCCGTGATGGATCCCAGCCCCAGCGCCGACAGCGTCGCCCCCGCCAGTGCGGCGGTTCCGGCCTTCAGGAACTCTCTTCTGGGAATTTGCGCCAAATCAATTCCTCCTTTAATATTGTTCTGATCCTGTATTGTACTTGCTGCCCTTTTTCTTAGAATTCTAACTATTTGGGCATAAAAACCGGGGGTCTGCGCTCCGGTTTCTTTCTGTCTGATCCCGCGTTACCGTGTTTCTGTATAAGCCTTCTTCGGGTCACGGGCATAATGTGGCTCTTTTCTCTCTGCCATACTGATAAGATTGACTCGCATCTTTTCCATCAGGCTCTTGAGCTCCTGCATCTCTTCCTCCGTAAAGCCTGCAAAGATATCCACCACGCCGTAGTGGATCGTCTCCATCAGCCAGCTTTCCACTTCCCTCGCCCGCTCTGTCGCGACAAGCTTTTTCAGACGTTTGTCCTCTCTGACAGGTTCCCGGCGGACATAACCCGCGGCTTCCAGATAGTTGATCATGCTGTTGACCGAGGAAGCCTTGATGCCGAAATAGGACTCCACATCCTTTCCGAACACATCCCTCTTCCGGGACTCAAACAGGATATAGTGCAGGACGATCGCCTGGGTGTCGGTGAGTGAGGTCGGGTTATCCGTCTGGATGTATCGGGTATGTGCCTGATCGTTCAGAACCGTGATCTTCTGATACAGGTCCATGAGCTCATATTCTGTCATCATAATTACTTAGAATCCTAACTTTTTCTTCATCATAGCAGATTGTTCTACCGAATGCAACTTGTATCGAAAAAACATTCGCTTCTTTTTTCTCCGACAAAGAAAGGCAATTGACATTCCGGTGTGCTCCGGATAGAATAAACGCTGTTATCGAATACTTTCATAATAAAAAAGGGGGATTTCCAAATGGCATATAAGGTTCTGGTCCTCAACGGCAGTCCGAAGGCAAACGGCTGCACCG
>CAMOKZ010000137.1 GCA_946618155.1 uncultured Lachnospiraceae bacterium
CAAAGGCCATCGCAGCGTCGGCTGAATGCGGGCGAGCAATTACAACGCGATGCCGCGCGAAGGCGTGGAGAAACTGGTCGCGTTCATGGAGGCATACGAGGCGGAGCACTGAGGCACAAGGAGAGAAACTGTCAATGTTTACCTATAAGAAACTGAACCCCATCGCGCAGCGCGGCCTTGACCGCCTGGATGACGGCTACACGGAGACG
The DNA here is from genome assembly GCA_946618155.1 of uncultured Lachnospiraceae bacterium. Lineage (GTDB taxonomy): Bacteria > Bacillota > Clostridia > Lachnospirales > Lachnospiraceae > CAMOKZ01. The sequence goes on from CAMOKZ010000137.1 coordinate 210, forward strand.
CAGGACCTGGCTGAGGCCGATTTTGTCCTGGTGCGCAGCGCGAACATGCATGAAGTCGAAATTCCGGACCGTCTGCTCGCCATCGCGCGGGCGGGCGCCGGCGTCAACAATATCCCCCTGGAGGAGTGCGCAAGGCGCGGCATCGTCGTATTCAACACGCCCGGCGCCAACGCCAACGGCGTAAAAGAGCTGGTGCTGGCCGGCATGCTGCTGGCGGCAAGAGACGTGGTGGGCGGCGTCAACTGGGCACTGTCGAGAAAGGATGATCCGGACATCGCCAAGGCGGCGGAGAAGGAGAAGAAGAAGTTTGCCGGAAGCGAGCTTTCCGGAAAGAAGCTGGGCGTGATCGGCCTCGGCGCCATCGGCGTCCTGGTCGCCAACGCCGCGGTCCATCTCGGGATGGACGTGCTGGGCTACGATCCCTTCATCTCTGTGGACGCGGCCTGGAACCTGTCCCGCAGCATCCGCCACATCAACGACGTGAACGAGATCTACCGGGAATGCGATTACATCACGGTGCACGTGCCGCTGACCGAGCAGACGAAGGGCATGATCGGCCGGGACGCCATCGCAATGATGAAGCCGACCGCCGTTGTCCTCAATTTCTCCCGCGACAGTCTCGTGGATGAGGCCGCCGTGATCGAGGCCCTGGAACAGGATAAGCTGCGCCACTATGTCTGCGACTTCCCGAATCCGAATACCGTTGGAAAGAAGGGCGTCCTGATCACGCCTCACCTTGGCGCTTCCACGGAGGAATCCGAGGAAAACTGCGCGGTGATGGCCGTGAATGAGTGCAGGGATTTCCTGGAGAACGGCAACATCCGCAACTCCGTCAACTATCCCTCCTGCAGCATGGGCAAGTGTGAGAGCGCGGCGAGGATCGCGATCTACCACCGCAACATCAAGAAGATGATCAGCAGCTTCTCCGCCATCCTGGAGAACAACAATATCGCGAACTTAAGCAACACCAGCCGCGGCGAGTACGCCTACACCCTGATCGACCTGGAAGAGAAACTGACTGAGGGAGATCTTGATGCGCTCAGCGCGGTGGACGGCGTTATCCGCGTCCGCGTTGTCTGCTGAGGGAAAGGAAAACGAGAAGATGGCAAAGTTTATCCCGTTTCGGGGAATCAGACCGGCGGAGGGCCTTGAGGCCCAGACCGCGGCGCTTCCCTACGATGTGTACAGCAGAGAGGAAGCCCGCGCGGCAGTGGCGGGACACCCGCTCTCCTTCCTGAACATCGACCGTCCGGAGACGCAGTTTGCGCCGGAACAGGACATGTACGCGCCTGAAGTATACGAGAAAGCGGCCTCCATGCTGAAGGAGCGCCTCAATGAGGGCTCTTTCGTTCAGGATGAGGCTGCCTGCTATTACGTCTATGAGCTGACGATGAACGGCAGGGCCCAGACCGGGCTCGTGGGCTGCGCGTCCGTGGACGATTACCTGGCCGGCGTGGTCAAAAAGCACGAGAATACCCGCGCCGAAAAGGAGGCGGACCGCATCCGCCACGTGGATACCTGCGGGATGCAGACGGGACCGATCTTCCTGGCCTGCCGCAGGAACGAAGCCCTCTCGGCTGCCCTTGCGCGCGCCTGCGCCGGGGAGCCTCTGTTCGATTTTGTGAGCGATGACGGCATCCGTCACCGCGGCTGGAAGATCGACAGTCCGGAGGAGGTCAGCGCCGTCGAGGCAGCGGTCGCTTCCATTGCCGCCCTCTACATTGCGGACGGCCATCACCGGGCAGCTTCCGCAGTCAGGGTCGGTCAGATGAGAAGAGAGCAGAATCCCGGCTATACGGGAGATGAAGCGTTCAACTATTTCCTCTCCGTGCTTTTCCCGGAAGACGAGCTGATGATCATGGACTACAACCGTGTCGTCAAGGATCTGGGCGGGCATACCGAGGAGGAAGTTCTGGACTTCCTGCGCGGCGTGGCTGATGTCGCGCCCGAGGCGGAGCCGGTCAGCCCGCGCGGCAAGGGCGAGATCGGGCTGTACCTTCCCTCCGGATGGTACAGGCTGCGCCTGCACGAGGACGTGTGCTGCGACGACCCGGTGGAAGGCCTTGATGTCTCCATCCTGCAGCGCTGCGTCCTGACGCCGCTCTTCGGGATCGGCGATCCGAGGGAGGATCCGCGGATCGATTTCGTTGGCGGCATCCGGGGACTCGGGGAACTGGAAAGAAGAGTAAAGGAGGGGGCGGGAGCCGCTTTCTCCATGTATCCCACCTCGATCCGGGAGCTGTTTGCGGTGGCGGACGCCGGTCTGCTGATGCCGCCCAAATCCACCTGGTTCGAACCGAAGCTGCGCAGCGGTCTTTTCCTGCACAGCCTGGAGGATTAAAACGGAAAACGCCGGGGGCGCGCTCGTAAAGGGCGCGCCCCTGCTTGATTCCGGGCCATCCGGTCGTTGTGTTTTCCCACCGGAAATGGTACAATATAGCAAAACTGTCCGCAGACACTGCATCAAGGAGGTTGCCGCTATGGATAAAAAGCTCTATGACATGATGGACTGGGCAGCAGTGGAAGGAATCGTCTATTCTGAAGAAGACCATCCCGGAGCAGTTCTCGGCCCGCAGGTGACAAAGGCAGGCGTTCTTCTCCAGGCCTATATCCCTACCGCGGAGAGCATAACGGTGCTGACCGGGGACGGTGCGGAGCATCCGATGGATATGGAGGATGAGACCGGATTTTTTGCGGCGCTCCTGCCGGGAAAAAAGATTCCGGACTATCGCTACAGAGTCACCTTTGACAACGGCTCCGTCAGCGTCATCCGCGACGCCTACGCCTTCGGCCTGCAGATCGACGACGCTGTGCTGCGCCGCTTTTCTGCCGGCATTGCCACGGACATCTACCGGTACCTCGGCGCCCATCCCATGACGGTGAACGGCGTGGACGGCGTGCTGTTTGCGGTCTGGGCACCCAACGCCCTGCGCGTGAGCGTGGTCGGCGACTTCGTGCTCTGGGACGGCCGGCGCCTGCCCATGAACCGGCGCGGCGACAGCGGCGTATTCGAGCTTTTCGTGCCCGGCGTAGGGCCCGGCACCATGTATAAATATGAGATCAAGACCAGGTCGAGGCTGACCTTCCTCAAGGCGGATCCCTACGGGACCATCTGTGAGCTCAGGCCCGGGACCGCGAGCATCGTCGCTCCGGCGGATACCTTCGCCTGGACAGACGGACACTGGATGGAGCAGCGCAGCGCGGACGCGGGGAAAGACCTTCCCATGGCGGTCTACGAGGTCCATCCCGGCACCTTTGCCCGCCCTGACGACGGGAGAGAGTTCTACACCTGGCGCGAGCTGGCCCCGATGGTGGCCTCCCATGTGCTGGAGATGGGCTACACCCACGTGGAGCTGACCCCGGTGATGGAGCACAGTGAGGACGGCTGCGGCGGCATGCGCACCACCGGCTACTTCGCGCCGACCTCCCGGCACGGCAGCCCGGAGGATCTGCAGTACTTCGTCAACTATCTGCATGAGAAGGGCATCGGCGTCATCCTTGCCTGGACGCCCGCTTATTTCGCGAGAGACATCAGCGGGCTGTGCGGATTTGACGGCACCTGCCTGTATGAGCATCTGGATCCCAGACAGGGATACAACCGCCGCCACGATACCCTGATCTTCAACTACGGCCGTCCGGAGGTGAGCTGCTTCCTCATCGCGAATGCGCTGTACTGGAAGGACGTCTATCACGCGGATGGCATCCGCGCAGAGGACGCGGCCTCCATGCTCTACCTCGATTATGACCGCGGGGACGGAGAGTGGGTCGCCAACATGTACGGCGGCAACGAGAACCTGGAGGCGGTGGACTTCTTCAAGAACCTGAGCAAGGCCTTCCACAAGGCCGGCGACGGCGCCGTCCTGATCGCGGAGGAGAGCGCCCTGTGGCCGCAGGTGACCGCCATGCCGGAGGACGGCGGCCTCGGTTTCGACTACAAGTGGAACGACGGCTGGTGCACGGATTTCATGGGCTATATGCAGCTCGATCCCATCTTCCGCGGGCCTCATCACGGCGAGCTTACCTTCAGCATGGTCTATCATTACAGTGAGCATTACATGCTGAGCCTTTCCCATGCGGAAGCGAATCTGGAAAAGGGATCCCTGCTCTCAAGGATGCCCGGACGCAGGGCGATGAAATTCGCGAACCTGCGGGCAGCCCTCGGCTATACCGTGATGCATCCCGGCAAGAAGCTGCTGTTCATGGGGCAGGACGAAGGCGTAAAGGAAGCCTGGGATCCGGCCGGCGCCCCCATCGCCGCGCAGAGCGGGGAGGACAACCTGCAGCTGAAGGCCTTTGTGCGCGATCTTCTGCATCTGTACCGCAGCCAGCGCGCCCTGTACGCCCTGGATTACCAGACCGAAGGCTTTGAGTGGATCAACAGCATCTCGGCTAACGAGAACATGCTGGTATTCCTGCGCAAGAGCGGGGAAGAGGGCGAGATGCTCCTCGTCGTGTGCAACTTCTCGGCCCTCGCCTACGAGAACCACAAGATCGGCGTCCCCTTCTCAGGCAAGTATAAAGAGATCTTCTCGAGCGACCACGCCGAGTACGGCGGAAGCGGCAACCTCAATCCGCGCGTGAAATCCTCAAAGAAGGAAGAGTGCGACGGCAGAGAAAACTCCATCCGCATCAAGGTCCCGCCCCTGGGCGTATGCGTATTTACCTGCACCAGGGTAGAAGAGAAGGAGTCGCCGAACGAGAAAGCCATCCGGACGCAGAAGAGCAAGGCAAAGACGGCAGCCGGAAAAGAGGCTGCGCGGGGCGTCGTCAAGGCGCAGGGCGCGAAAGGAAGCGCGGCGTCGAAGGGGAAGAAAAAGAGCCTGAAGGAAGATCTGCGGGAGAAGATCGAAGTGGAAGGCGACTGAATAAAAGGGCGGCCTCTAATGGCGAAAGGCATCCCGCAAGCTCAAGAAAATTCGCTTGCGTTGGATGCCTTTCCCCATGTCGAGGCCGTTTTTTTCAGTGAGCGTATGGCCTCTTGTAGCGGAAGCACCCGACAAACTCAAGAAAATTCGTTTGTCTGGGTGCATTCCGCCACGGCGAGGCCTTTTTTTATTGAATTTATGACTTCCTATGACGAAATGCAGTTTTCTTTCACTGACTGCATGGACTCGCCATGACGGAGAGCATCCGCAGCAAACCATAGAAGCCGACTGAGGCTGTCAAGATGCGTGCGCGCGCGGAGCCGACCCACGCATCTATGGGAGGCGGAGCGCGTCGCAGATCGCATCGCAGACAGGTGAGGGCAGGCGAACTGGTTTGCAAGGAGCCTCCGTCATAAGAGGCCTTTCTGCAAAGTGTATAGCTTCAAGTGGCATAAAAAAGCCCGGGCTTCGACAGCCCGGACTTTGCTATGCCATGCAGATGTTTTATTCAGCTGCGGGGTTTCTCAGCCCCCGCTCGATCAGGTCAGTGATAAAAAGCAGATCCTGTTCTGCGTCTGGTCCTGTGCAGCGGACCGTGATCTCGTCGCCGCCCCGGATGTTTCCGGAGAGGATGTTCAGAATACTGCGGCAGTTGATGATCATGGAGCCGAATAGGATCTCTACCGTGGATGTGCACTTCTCCGCTGCGTTCGCGAGGATGCCTGCGGGCTTGACATGCAAGCCGTCGATACCGGTGATCAGTATTTTTTTGCTAGCCATGGTCTGCACTCCTTCCGGTGGGGCATTTCGATTTGGATCATCTCCCTGCCTCACGAAAGTAGTATATCATATTCAGACACGAATGTGCGAAAAAGTTTGTTTTATTTTGTAACAAAATGCATGAAAAGTGAAAAAAGATGAAAAAAGGATAAAAAAGGCAAATCGAGAGAGAAAAAA
>CAMOKZ010000138.1 GCA_946618155.1 uncultured Lachnospiraceae bacterium
AATAACACTCGGGAGGAGAATGAAATCGAGCTTGAACTACTGCTTGGATAACTTCGCAGTTTGTGTGAGTGATGCCACAACCGCCAAAGCAGCATCCGGTCATCTCCCGCAGCCTCCTGTTCATCTGCCATGGAATAAACGGTTTTCAGCAAAGTAAAATGACGGTTTTTCGGATACCCCTGACTACGGTTTGCCGCGATTTGCCGCGGCTTGCCAACGGTAGTAAAACTACCCGATTTTTACTACGTTTTGACTACTAATCGTTGCCGCAACTTGCCGCATTTTGCCCCGTTTTGCCATTTCGACCATTTTTCATGGCAGAATGTATCTGCCGAAAGCCTCCGGATTATCGCGGCAAATCGAGGCATTTCGCGGCAAATCGGTGCACTTGAAAGGAGATTTTACGATTGATTAAGATCTTATTTGTCTGCCACGGCAATATCTGCCGCTCGCCGATGGCTGAATTTGTGATGAAGGATTACGCGGCAAAGGAGGGTGTCGCCGACAGGCTCTATATTGCCTCCGCCGCCACCAGCAGCGAGGAGATCTGGGGCGGCAGGGGAAACCCGGTCTATCCGCCGGCAAAGCGCATCATGAAACAGCACGGGATCAGCTGCGAGGGCAAGCGGGCCTATCAGATCCAGCGTCAGGATTACGCGCATTACGATATGATCATCGGTATGGATTCGGAGAATCTCTATAATCTGCGGCGTCTGTCCGGCGGTGACCCGGAGGGGAAGATCTCCCTGCTGATGGATTATACAGACCGGCCCGGCAATGTGGCGGATCCCTGGTATACCGGCGATTTTGAGGCGACCTGGCGGGATGTCACGGAAGGGTGCAGCGGCCTGCTGCGCTATCTGATCGATAACGGAATGATTGATTGATTGAACAGAAAAGAGACAGGAACAGCTCTGGGAGAGGAGGGGTGATCAATGCGTAAACTTTGGTTCGGACAGCAGGGCGGAAGATCTGCCTGGGGGCGGCCGGGCGCCGCCGCGGTGCTGGCAGCGGCGTTTGCATTCGTTTTCCTGGCGGGTGCGCCGGAGCAGGCATGGTCCGCTGAAGCGGGGCAGGCCGGGGAGGAACTGGTGCATCTCGATTTTGAAGACGGCTCCACCGGCGGTTTTTCGATCTACACGAACGGCGGAAGCTGTGAGATCGCGAATGCGGACGGGCAGCTGGAGGTCAGCATAGAAAAATGCGGTTCTCTTGACTACGCCAACCAGGTCTACTGGGACGGGTTCTCCCTCACGGAGGGCTGCGCCTATACCTACAGCTTTGACCTTTCCTCCGACATCGCGCGGCAGGTCGAATACCGGCTCCAGCTCAACGGCGGGGATTACCACGCCTACGAGGGCGCCTTTGCCTGGGCCGGTCCGGAGATGACGCATTACAGCGTGGATTTTGTAATGGAGGAGACGACGGATCCGGCTCCGCGCATTGTCTTCAATATGGGCAAAATGAGCGATATGGCGGAGGATCCCGGTCCTCACCGCGTCCTGATCGACAACATTTCCCTGGTGCTGACGGATGACTCGAACGCGGTCACGGAGAGTGAGGAAGAGGCTTCCGCTGTCTCTGTCAACCAGGCAGGGTACCGGCCGGAGGACGAAAAGACCGTGTTTGTTCATACGGATGCCGCGGAAGGCACCTTTGTTGTCAAGCGTTCGCCTTCCGGCCTTCCGGTCATGCAGGGGACGCTCGACGGCCCGATTGCGGATGAAGCCACAGGCTTTTCGGTCGCCCGGGGTGATTTTTCAGAGGTCCGGCAGCCGGGCACGTATTATATTCATGTTTCGGCAGGCGGCCTTGAGGAGGATTCCCCCCGCTTTGTGATCGGGGAGGACGTCTACGCGAAGGCGTTCCCGCAGATCTTCCGGATGCTTACCCTGCAGCGGTGCGGTACTGCACTGGACGAGGAGCTTGCCGGGGCATGGGCGCACGGCGTCTGCCATACGGGGGATGCGGTGATCTACGGCAGCGGGGAGACCCGCGAGGTGAGCGGCGGCTGGCATGACGCCGGCGATTACGGCAGGTACGTGGTATCCGGCGTGAAGGCTGCGGCGGATCTGATGCTTGCCTGTGAAGAGTTCGGCGCCGGTTCCGACGAGCTGGGGATCCCGGAGAGCGGGAACGGCGTGCCCGACCTGCTCGACGAGGCGCGCTGGGAGCTGGACTGGCTGCTGAAGATGCAGGATGCGGAGACGGGCGGCGTCTGGCACAAGGTGACCTGCGCGGCCTTCCCCGGAGAGGTGATGCCCGAGGAGGAGACGGATCAGCTGATCCTTGCTCCTGTTTCCGTTGCCGCGACGGGGGATTTCGCCGCGATCATGGCGAAGGCTTCCCGGGTGTATCGGCCCTACGATCCCGCATTTGCGGATGCCGCGCTGGAGGCGGCGCGCAGCGCCTGGGACTATATTTCCCGCACCGACGCGGGCGCCGGGTTTGTCAATCCGCCGGAGATCTCCACGGGAGAGTATCCGGACAGCAATACTACGGATGAAGTTTTCTGGGCGGCTGCGGAGCTTTTCCTCGCCGGCGAAGAGGGGATGGAGACCTCCCTTTCCCGCGGCGTGCTGACGGCGCTCGCGCCTGGGCTCGGCTGGGCGGATATGGGCGGCTACGCCATGTATGATCTTGCCTGCTGTGATGCGGAAACGCCGGAGGACATCGGCGCTCTCTGCGCGCAGATCCTGCAGAATGAGGCGGAAAAGATCGCGGACAGGATCGAAGGGGACGGCTATTTTGCTTCTCTCGGGACGGAGTACCCCTGGGGCTCAAATATGGCAGCGGCGGATAACGGCGTCCTGCTGCTGATGGCGGCGAAGCTCTCACCGGCCGGGAACGGCGGGGAGGATGCGGAAACCGCCGCGGAGGAGATCGAAACGGAGACTGCCGTCGGCAGCGATGAGGCAGAGCAGCAGACTCTCCTCGGCCCGGACGTGTTCTACCTGGCCCTTGCCCGCCGGCAGCTGGATTATCTGTTCGGCGCAAACGGACCGGGGATCTGCTATGTGTCCGGTCTTGGCGCCGTGAGCCCGGAGAATCCGCATCACCGGCCTTCACAGGCCGCAGGCGCCGCCATGCCAGGCATGCTGGCCGGCGGCCCCAACGGAAACCTGGAGGATCCCTATGCCCAGAGCGTGCTTGCGGGACTTGCGCCCGCCCTGTGCTATGCGGATAACGCGCAGAGCTATTCGACCAACGAGGTGGCTGTTTACTGGAATTCTCCGCTGATCTGCCTGATGGCGCCGTTTATCGGCTGAGAGGGAGTGAGTGTATGGAACTGGTCAGACTGACGGACAGAGTCTTTTATCTGCCCTATGAGGAGGAAAAGGACCGGCCGGTGCTGGGCTATATCCGCGGGGACAGGATGAGCCTCGCGGTGGACGCGGGGCATTCCGCCGCCCATGTGGATGAGTTTTACGATGCCCTCAGGCGGGCCGGCCTTCCCCTGCCGCAGATCACCGTGCTTACGCACTGGCACTGGGATCATACCTTCGGCCTGCACAGGACGGGCGGGGTATCGGTCGCCGGGGAGAAGACGAACGCGCATCTGCGCAGTATTCTGGAGACCTACGGCGCGGAGGGAGAGCGGCTGCGGGAGCACTTTACCGGACTTGATGAGAGCATCCGCCTGGAGTACGCGGGCGGACAGGAGATGAAGGTGCGCCCGGCGGACATCACCTTTTCCGGCGCCCTCAGCATCGATCTGGGCGGCGTTTGCGTATGCCTTCGGGAGACGGTGTCGCCCCACACGGATGACGCCGTGCTGGTGTGGATACCGGAGGAAAAGTGTCTGTTCCTCGGGGACTCCACTTCCGGCGTTTTTCCCGACTGGAAATTTGAACCTGAGCCCATGGGGGCCCTCATCCGGGAGATCGAGGGCTATGCGGACTGCAGGTTCGCCCTGCACGGACATGTCCCGGTCCTTTCCGGGAAGGAGATGGCTGCGCATCTTCGGGAAGAGCTGGCGGAGGAGCTGGCTCTGCGCGCGGGGGAAAGCGCGCCTGACAGCACGGCCTGCGCCCACGAGGATGAAAAACCGTGAGCGCCCAGCGCGAGGAGATCGTCCATCCGATTCCCCCGGTATACGATGAGCATTCCCGCATCCTCATCCTCGGCAGTTTTCCATCGGTCAAGTCGAGGGAGAGCATGTTTTTCTACGGTCATCCGCAGAACCGCTACTGGAGAGTCCTGGCTGCCGTGTTTGGGGAACCCTTCCCGGAGGATATCCCGGCGCGAAAGGCTTTTCTTCTCCGTAACGGGATCGCGGCCTGGGATGTGATCCGGTCCTGCCGGATCGCGGGATCCTCCGACGCGAGCATCACGGACGTCGTGCCGAACGACCTCACGCCCATTCTGGGCGCTGCCGATATCCGCAGGATCTTTGTGAACGGGCGGACAGCGGAGAAGATGTACCGCCGCTATACGGAGCCCCTTACGGGAAGACCATGCGTGTGTCTGCCCTCGACCAGCCCGGCCAACGCGGCCTGGAGCCTGGAGAGACTGACCGCGGCCTGGCAGGTGATCAGGGAATAGGCGCAGGGCCGGCGGCCCTGCGTTTTTTCTGTACTTTGCGGGAAAAATATACTATACTTACCGTGTATGCCTTTAACGATTTGAGAGGGGATATCGGATATGGACAGACAGGACTGGTATGACATGGGTGCCCGCGTCGGCAAGATCGTGCAGGATGCTGTCGAGAGCGAAGACTTTGAAGGACTGAACCGGTCGATCACAGAGACGCTGGACGCTGCCCTGAAGCTTTTTGTCGCCCCCGGCACTGCCTACGGGGACGCCGAGGAGGCGGCCCGTCAGCGGGCGCTGGAGCGGGAAGCGAAAAAGCGGGAGGCCGCAAAGACAAGGACCGGCGCGCAGGTGCGCACGGAAGGGGACGGGAAAGGCCTGTTCCTCGGCCTGACGGGAGCCGCCCTCACCGCGCTGTTCGGCTTTATGGCGCTCTCATCTCTGTTCGTCGGCAGCTTTTTCGGCGGCTTTGGCCTGGCGGCCTTCATTTTTGCACTCCTGGCGGGCGGATCCGCCTTTGCCGCGACCCGCGGCCTGAAGAGCCTGAGGCTCGGGAGAAAGCAGAAGGCCATGCTGAAGGCCATGGGGGACCGGGACGTGATCACGATGCAGGAGGTCGCGGATGTACTTGGCTGCTCGCAGGATGAGGCGAGAAAGCAGGTGCGCGAGATGATCAGCAGCGGCATGTTCCTGGATACGGTATATATGGATGAGCAGGGGACCTGCCTGATGACCAGCGAGAACGCCTACCGGCAGTACCGCGAGACGCAGGCCGCCTATGTGGAGAGAACAAGGCAGCGGAGCGAGGCCGAGAGCCGCCTGCATACGGCCGCGGAGAAGTCCGCCCGCAGCGCAGCCGGGGAGAGCGACGGCCTGACCGACGAGCAGAGACAGATCGTCGAGGAGGGGCGCGCGTTCATCGCGCATATCCGCAGCCTCAACGAGCAGATCACCGACGAGGAGATGAGCGAAAAGCTGCTCCGCCTGGAGATGGTGGTGACCCGTATTTTCGACCAGGTCGCGGCCAAGCCGGACAGCGCGCCGGATCTGCGCAGGATGATGAGCTACTACCTGCCGACGACGCAGAAGCTGGTCGATATCTATGCCGAGCTTGACAAGCAGACCGTCCAGGGACCGAACGTCCAGAAGACAAAGGCGGAGATCGAGAAATCCCTGGATACCATCAACACCGCCTTCGAGAACCTGCTCGACAGCTTCTTCCAGGAGACCTCCTGGGACGTCGCTTCCGACATCACGGTCATGCATACGATGATGGCGCAGGACGGGCTGACGGGCACGGATTTCCATAAGCAGGAACGCACGAAAAAGGTCGCGGGCGATGTGACCGGCAAAAAGAGCGGGGCTGAGGAAGCCGCGCAGGCGCCGGCCGGCGGAGAGACCGGGCAGCAGGCAGCGGCCGCAGCCGGAGCAGCAGCGGCAGGAGTCGCGGG
>CAMOKZ010000139.1 GCA_946618155.1 uncultured Lachnospiraceae bacterium
TCGACATATACCACCGCCGTCAGGAGGATCTTCCGCTTTTTATACTCCTCCGGCAGATAGACCGCGAAACTGAAGGAAAGATACTTCCCCCTCCAGATCCCTTCCTCGCAGCAGTCCTCCAGCGTCAGGTCCGGGGAGGTAAGCTCGACCCGGATATGGCTGCCCGTTTCGACCGCGAACACGCCGCCCCGCTTTTCCTGGGTCTCTTCCTCCGCCTCTCGAATGATCTGGTCTACGATCTTCCGGTACTCCGGCTCGTACATGACAAGATCGATCACGGAGGTATCGCCCTTTGTCATCTTTCTGGGCGCCACCGCGGAAAACTCGGCTTCCGACACGTTCCGGTATGCTTCCCCGCCCGGACTCACCCGCCGTGCTGCGCCGAAGGATGAACTATCGGATGCTGCGCGTCTCTCCTCTCTTACCGGTGAGGCGCAGGAAGGCGCAGGCCGATCCGCGCGGACAGATGGGCCTGCGGATGGCGCGGGCCGTTCCGCGCGGACGGGATCGTCTTCGTCCGGCACATAGCTCTGCGCGGGACAGGAAGTCAGGATGTCAGAAGATGCATAGGCATCCGCGACAAACAGCGAAGCGGTATCCTCTTCCAGCAGTGTGTCAAAGGCAGCGGCTGCGCTGTCCGACGGCCGGATGCAGCAGTCATCAAGGACGTCCTCCGGACACGCCTCCCTGATCTGCTTTAGTGCCTGCTCCAGTTCTGCAAACGTCTGCACGCGGACATTCGGGTTGTACGCACAGCACAGCATCACAAGTCCGGATAATCCGGGGACAGGGCAGTCCGGGGCAGCAAACCGCTCTCCGGACAGTCTGCGGCTTACCGCTTCCTGCTGCCCGCACTCGCCGGCGAAGGGAAGCCGGAGACCATTCAGCAGCGCATACAGCGTCATCCCCAGGGCGTAGATCTCGGAGCGCTCGCTGTACTGTCTCCTGGCAAATACCTCCGGAGCCGCGTAGGACATCGTCCCGTGCATCGGCCGGTGCGCAAGCACGCCGTCCCTGATCCGGTCTGTCGTCTCGGCGCTGCCAAAATCACCCAGCAGATAGCGGCCGTCCCCTGTGCAGAACACGTTTTTGGGCTGCACGTCCAGATGCATGATTCCATGCTCCAGACATGCCTCAAGGGCCCGGCAGATATCCCCGGCCAGCGTCAGGATGTCCCGATAGCGCATTTCGCTTCTCTGCCATTTCCTGCTGAGCGGCTCTTCGTACTTCTCGAGAAGGAAGGTACTTTCGCTCTCCTCTGTCCAGTCTTCCAGGCCGATGACATGCGGGACACCCTTCAGCATCTGCATGATCTCTGCTTCGCGGGCTGCCTGTGCCCGTTTCTCCGCATCACCGCCATGCGCAATGACCTTCAGCGCATAGCGCGGCCGTGCGCTGCCGGGAGGCGTGATCGACCAGACCGCGCCTGTGGAACCCTCTGCAAGAAAACGGATATTGCCCAAAGCAGTGTATTTTTCCGGAAATTCAGGCCCGGCCTGCACCTTCTTGCCGCTTCCCGCGCAGTAGGGACAGTACAGGTACTTATCCGTGTCATAGTAATGTCCATTCGGGCATCGCTCCAGTTTCAACCCTACCCCTCCTTCCAAAGGAACGTTTTCTCTACTTTGCCAGGAACGGCTCGGATGCATGTTCCCGGAAGAACGCGATGAGCGGTCCCATAAAGAACGCCGTAATGATCGTGCCGATCCCGATAACGCCGGTGACTTCCCCGAAGGTATAGCCCGCGATCAGGCAGAGGCTTCCGCCCAGGACCACACAGATCAGATCCGTGATAATGCGAAGATATTTGAAGGGAATCCTGTCCCACTTTTCAGAAATGATCAGCGCCACCGCATCGTAGGTCGATACGCCCAGATCTGCCGTAAAATAAAAGGCAGACGCAAAGCACATGATCACAACAGCGGCCAGCAGCAGGAGGAAACGCCCGATGAGTGACGGCGCCGGCCACAGCTTCTGCAGGCATGACTGGATGAACTCCGCGATATAGCCGAAGAAAAACAGGTTCAGCAATGTCGCCAGGCCGATCTTGTGCCGGTCAAGGGTCAGCGCAAAGGTCAGCAGCACCAGGTTCGCGATCACATACAGCGTGCCGAAGCTGATGGGAAACACAGCGTTCAGGCCGCTCATCAGGGACTGGAACGGATCCACGCCCAACATTGCATGTTTGAACATCCCTACGCTGATCCCGGCGACCAGTACGCCCAGCGCGCTCATCAGTATTCTTCTTCCAAGTTTATTATCTGTTGTCATTTACTTTTTCTCCCTGCTGTTTTTTATTCCGGTTTTTTCATACTGCCTCATTATACTCACGATCAGGGGGTTGTGTCCATGCAAGGATGAAGATGAGCCATGCCGACAGGTTCGAGACCTGCGGTCTCTCACTGTCGCGCGCAAAAAGGCGCTGTGCAGGGTTTTTATGCCCTGCGCAGCGCCCGAAAGCGGTAATTCTTCTCTATTTAACGGCTGCTGCGGCTTTCCGCTGCTTTTCGCCCTGTCCCGCGATCAGCCTTCGATCGCGATGAATTTCTTTTCTTCTACCTTCTTGGCGGGATCGATCTTCGGGATTCTCAGCTCAAGTACACCATTCTCGTACTTCGCCTTGATATCCTCTTCCGTGATATTCTCACCGATGTAGAAGCTTCTCGTCATGCTGCCGCTGTAACGCTCCTGACGGATGACCTTGCCCTCGGCCTTCTTTTCATGGTCTACAGCCTTGGCCGCCGTGATGGTCAGATACCCTTCGCTCAGTTCGAGCTTAAGGTCTTCTTTCTTAAAGCCGGGCAGATCCATGTCGATCACATAGCCGTCCTCCAGTTCCTTGACATCTGTCTTCATCATTCTGGCCGCATTCTTGCCGTACAGCGGGTTCCTTCTGCCGAACGCGCCGCGTTCCATGCGATCCATTGCGTGATCAAAATCACCAAACCAGTCATCCATTAAGCTTTCACCAAAAATACTCGGTACGTATAACATATATAAGCCTCCTTTTCGAGCCGTCCGGCCTTGCGCCGGATCGGAAATCTGCTTTTGTCTTCCGGAGGATCTCTCTCTTTCCTCCTTGCGATTATGTTATATCACCTTTGTTAGCACTCGTCAAGTGTGAGTGCTAACAAATTTTGTGAACTTTTTGTGAACAAAAACGCCGCCTGATCTCCTCAGGCGGCGTCGCTGTCTATGCTCTCTTTCCTTATGCTTTGGCCATCGCGGCCCCCAGCTCATATGCCTTCCGGCATTCCCGGGGGAATATCTCCCGATGTCTTTTGTATTTGGCCTCGGCGTCAAAGTACCAGGGCCAGTCTGTTTTGCTGTAGTCCTTCAGCTGCTGCGTGTCGCCGCTGACGAAGATCTCCGTCGGTCCCACAAAGCGGCTCAGGGTCTGCTGGTAATTCTGCAGCATCCCGGTATACATGGTATCAGGGGCGTTGCTGGTCATCAGCATTTTCTCTCTTGCACCCGAAGCAGGAAATGCATCCGGTGTACTTCTCCAGCTTGAAAAGATCAAACCTGCGCACCTCCGCCCCCTGCGCCTGGGCGCCTTTGCATGCCTCCGTGATCAGGGTGTCCGTATTCCACCCGGTGCGGGGTCCGGCGTTCACCGCCACCACTGTTTTCGCCATCTCCTCTTCCTCTCTTTTCTGTTTCCGGTTCTGGTATAGTCAGGCTGCGCTTATCCCAGCGCCACGTCCAGCACCATCATCAGCACAAAACCCAGGGAAAAGGCGATCGTGCCGATGTTGGAATGCTTTCCTTCCGACATCTCCGGGATAAGCTCCTCCACCACGACGTAGAACATTGCGCCTGCCGCGAAGGCCAGCAGATAGGGCAGGATGGACACCACGGCGCTCGCCGCCGCGATCGTGATCAGTGCTGCGATGGGCTCGACAACGCCCGAGAGCACGCCGTACCAGAAGGTCTTTGCCTTCGGCATGCCTTCCGCCCTAAGCGGCATGGAGACGATCGCGCCTTCCGGGAAGTTCTGCAGGGCGATGCCCAGGGCAAGGGCCAGCGCCGCAGCCCGGCTTACGCCCGCGTTTCCCGAGACCCAGCCGGCGTACACCACGCCGACGGCCATGCCTTCGGGGATGTTGTGCAGCGTAACGGCAAGAATCAGCTTGGTCGTGCGCTTTAAGTTGGTGCGCGGGCCCTCCGACTGCTCATCCATGTGCATATGCGGCGTCACGTTGTCCAGCAGCAGCAGAAAGCCGATGCCGACAAGGAACCCGACGGCAGCCGGGATGAAAGACAGCCTGCCCATATGCTCCGCGCCTTCCAGCGCAGGCGCCAACAGGCTCCAGAACGAAGCAGCCACCATGACGCCCGCGGCAAAGCCTGTCAGCATCCTCTGAACGTTGTCGGAAATCCTGTCCTTCAGCACAAACACCATTGCCGCGCCGAGACTGGTCCCCAAAAAGGGGAGTAAAATGCCTGTCCATACCTGTATATTCATGTTATCTCTCCTTTACGGCTCACGCCTTTACCGGCACTGATGCCCGCCGAAGCTTTTCATCCCTTCTGTGACTTCAGGAAAGCGCAGTGCGGCAGCTTTTTATCTCCTGCTGTCCGTGTACCTGAACTGGATTATAGCATATCTCCCGTCTTTTTGCCCTTCTCCCCTTTTTCCTTCTGCCCTTTTGTTGTATGATGAGTACTGCGGCGGTCGAACCGGCACCGGTCCGCATCGGTTTATCAGAAAAAGAAAGAAGGGTCCTGCTTATGAATCAGCTGTTGGAACTGTTTCTGACCTTCGCCCGCATCGGGGTGCTCACCTTTGGCGGCGGCTACGCCATGCTGCCCATCCTGACCAGGGAGGTCGTTGACACAAAACACTGGGTCTCGGAGAACGACGTGATGGATTACTACGCCGTCGGCCAGTGCACGCCCGGCGTCATCGCGGTCAATACCGCCACCTTCGTCGGCTATAAGGTGAAGGGCGTCGCCGGCGGCATCTGCGCCACCCTCGGCGTTGTTTTCCCGTCGCTGTGCATCATCACCGCCATCGCCGCCTTTATCCGCAATTTCGCGCACTACCCGGCCGTAAAGAACGCCTTCGCGGGCATCCGCGTCTGCGTCTGTGTGCTGATTCTGCAGGCAGTGCTCAAGCTCATCAAAAAAGCCGTCATCGACATCCCGACGGCGGTGATCTACGGAATCATCTTTGTGCTTTCCCTGCTGACTGACCTGTCCCCGGCCATCTTCGTGCTTGCCGCCGGGATCGCCGGCATCGCGCTCACCATCGCAAAGGGACGCCATATCCGGGAAGGAGGCACTAAGGTATGATCTATCTGCGCTTATTCTACGAATTTTTCAAGACCGGCCTGTTTTCCGTGGGCGGCGGCCTGGCCACCCTGCCCTTCCTCAACGATATGGCCGTCAAGACGGGATGGTTTACCCGCGCGGAGCTGGCGGATATGATCGCGATCTCCGAGTCGACGCCGGGACCGATCGGCGTCAACATGGCGACCTACGCAGGCTTTAAATGCGCCGGCGTGCCGGGCTCCGTCATCGCGACCCTCGGCCTGATCACGCCGTCCATCATCATCATCCTTCTGATCGCCGTCTTCCTCGCCTCATTCAGCGAGAACCGGTATGTGAAGGGCGCCTTCTACGGGCTGCGTCCGGCCTCCGTGGCCATGATCTCCGCCGCCGGCTGCCTGGTCGTCAAGATCGCGCTGCTCAACACCGAAGCCTTCGAAGCTTCCGGAAACATCCTCCAGCTGTTCCGCTGGAAAGAGATCGTGCTCGCCGTCGCCCTGTTCTTCGCGATGCGCAGGATCAAACTGCACCCGGTGGTCTTCATCGGGATCTCCCTGGTCGTCGGCGTCGTATTCCATCTCGGCGGGGTGTAACGCACCGCCGTCACAACCCCTAAAAGAAACGGAACCAGGACTGCACAAGCCCAGGTTCCGTTTCTTTATGCTCAATATTTAAGAAGCTGCAGAACGAACCAGAAAAGAAGGG
>CAMOKZ010000140.1 GCA_946618155.1 uncultured Lachnospiraceae bacterium
GTTGGAGAGCTCGACCGTAGCGTGGGTGTAAGATTTCCACAGGCAGGTGACATGCGTGCCGGCGTTAAGGGTGATCGCTTTGCCGTTATCTTTGCGGGTACCCTTGACCGTGGCAACGATGGTCGCCTTAAACTGCGCGGTATGCACGCCCTTCATCGCCTTAGTGATGTAGAAGGGTCTTGCGCTGACCGCGGCGGAGGCGCTGCCGTAGCGGGTCTTGCCGTTGACCTTGCGCAGGGCGCGGATCTTGAAGGAATAGGTCTTGCCGTTTTTCAGCTTCTTGATCGTGACCTTCACGGTGGTGGGCTTTAAGACCGTCTTGAGCGCGACATATTTGCCGGCGGAGTTCTTCTGCAGGATCTGATAGCCGGTCGCGCCGCTGATCTTGTTCCAGGAAAGCTTCACCTTCTTGGAACCGACAGAAGCGACGGACAGGCTGGGCGTACCGGGCTTTTTGATCCGGGGACGGGCAGTAACGGTAGCGGAAGCCTTGCCTTCGAGGATCTTGCCGTCTGCCTTGCGGTAAGCGCTGACAGCGAAGGTGTAGTACTTGCCGTTCTCCAGGGGCGTGCCCTTGATGCGCTTTAACGTGATGGCGTTCTTGGACGGGTCAAGATCGATCAGCTTAACGTACTCGCCTTCATCGTTGACCAGATAGAAGTAGTAGCCGTTCGCGCCGGAGACCTTCTTCCAGGAGAAGGCGATCTTCGACTCACCGGCCTTGGCTGTCAGGTTTTTCACTCGCCCGGGTTTGGTCGTATCGGCCTGGGCGCTGAGGGAGAAGAGCATAAGGCTCAGCGTAAGCAGGCAGAAAACGCAGAGGAGCTTGTGCAGTCGTTTCATTTCCGAATAACCTCCTGTACTTGATATGAGGCGGGCCCGAAGTGCCCGAAACCACAATATGTAGATACCGCGACTTCATAATTACCTAATGTTATAATAATAAAGAAGAGGGGAAAAGTCAACACTCCCTGCATGTCTTCACAGAACTTCCGAGTTGTGCTAAACTCAAGTATCATACCAAAAAGACAGAGGAGACAGCTATGGGCGGGAAAAACAGAAAAAGATATCCGGAGGCGGACCTTGCGCGCGGGATCGGAATCATCCTCGTCGTGCTGGGGCACGCCCTGCGTCAGGACGGCGATCTGCCGGCCCTGATGGAGCGGATGATCAGCGTGATCTACAGCTTTCATATGCCTCTTTTCTTTTTCCTTTCCGGCTTTGTCAGCATCCGCGTCCTGTCCCTTCGGGGATCCCGGGCGGTGGGAGGCTGGCTCCGGGGCCGTGCGGTGCGCCTGCTGGTTCCCTACTTTTTTGTCAGCATCTGCTATCTGCCGGTGAAAGTTGTGCTTTCGCGCTACGCGCAGAAGCCCTTCTCCATCGGAACGGCCTGGCGGATCATCATCGGTGAGAGCCCGAACACCATGCTGTGGTATCTCTATGTTCTGTTCCTTCTGTGCGTGATCAGCGCGCTGCTGGTGCGGAAAAAGAGACTGCCCGCGGCGATCGCCGTGTCCCTGGCTGCTGTTTTTGTCGCGCCTTTTATCCGGATCGAAGCTCTGTCCCGCCTCGCCCAGAACGGCTTTTATTTCTATCTCGGCATGGCGGCGAGAATAGCGGAGGATACCGCCGGCGAGGGCGGCGGCTTCCTGTTCGGCAGCTGGCCGACCAAGCGGATCCGCTTCATGGAGACCATCGGTTTTGCCGTCGTGTTTGTCCTGGGCAGCGCGGTCCGGCTTGGCATGAACCGGGAATATGACGTGCTCTGGGGGATGCTTACGGCTCTGGCTGGCATCCGGCTGACCCTGGCTGCGGCAGCGCTGATGAATCAGGGCCGCGGAAAGCTGTGCGGATTTGTGCGGACGGCAGGAAAACGGAGCATGGACATCTATATCATGTCCGACGCCGCCCATACCGCGGTGCGGATCGCCGCCGCCATGACGGGACTCGGCCCCTGGGCAGCCGCGGCCGTCTCCTTCGCGGCAGGTCTTATCCTTCCGCTGATTGCGGGAGAATACATTGTGCGCAGAATCCCCGTGCTTCGGCTGCTTGTCCTTGGCGAGCAGGCGACGGGGTCACAGACGAAGAGATAGAGGAGCAAAAATGGAGAATACGTCAGCTTCCGGCATCACCAAACAAAAGCGGAGTCTGTTTCCCCGCCGGTTTCTGCCCGCCTGGTGCGGGCTTTTTGCCGTACTTGTTTTTCTTCTTCTTTCGCCGCTCCTGGTTGGCGGAAAGAGCCTCATCTGGACCGCGGACGGTCGATCCCAGTATTATCCCTATCTCTACTATATGGGCAATACGCTGCGGGACTTTTTCTCGGGCCTTCTGCACGGCCGCCTGCAGCTTCCCCTCTATGATCTCATGATCGGCCCGGGCGATGACGCCGGCAGCGTGCTTCGCCTGCATCTTCTCGATCTGCTCAGTGTTTTTGTGCCCGGAAGGTATACGGAGGCGCTCTACAACTGCCTGACCGTGCTGCGGCTCTTCCTGGCCGGCCTTGCCTTTTCGGCCTACGGCCTGATGCGCCGCTGGAAGCCCTTTTATGTCCTGACCGGCGCGGCCCTCTACCTTTCCTGCGGCTACGTCTTAAAGCCCGGGCTTGCCAACCCCACCTTCCTCTCGGCCATGATCCTCCTGCCGATGCTTCTGCTGTGCGCGGACCGCATCCTGCAGGGAGAGAAGTGCCTGATGATGGTGGTCGTGACCGCCTTGGGGTTCATCAACAATTACTACTTCATGTACCAGTGCAGCATCGCCCTGGCCGTCTACTGCCTTTTCCGCCTGCCCGCCGCCATCGGGCAGGGAGAAGAGAGGGCACAGGGCAGTGAGATGCTCCGCCGGCTGATCCGACTTGCCGCCCTGTACCTGATCGGCGCGGCGATCTCCATGGTGTTCTTTCTCCCTGTGCTGCTTCGCCTCTTCGCGTCGGCCCGTCTTTCCGATGCCTACACCGGATCCCTGTTTTCCTACGGGCTCTCCTGGCTGTGGAACACGCTGGGCTCCCTCTTTGCCCCGCACCTTAGCGCGGGCAGCAACGCACACCTGAATTTTGCGGCGCCGGCTCTTGCCGCGGCCGTATTCGCCTTCACGATGCGGGAGAAAAAGAAGGGCGATCTTCTGGCGCTGCGCGCATCCCTCATCCTGGAATGCGCGGCGCTGCTTATCCCCGCAGCAGGACTGGTGATGAACGGAATGGGCGGCGTGAGCAACCGCTGGACCTACATGATCGCCTTCTCCCTGGCCTGTGCCCTTGCCGCGGCAGGAGAGCAGTGGGAAAGCCCGCGCCCTGTCACTCTTGTGATAACGGCTGTCCTTACCGCCGGCTATGGACTGCTCATCCCCGTCCTTTCTGCAACGGGGGAAAAGCGCAGTTTTCTGCTGACGGGCCTCGTTCTGCTTCTGGTCTGCCTGGCCTGGATGATCGCGGCTTTTGCCCTCTCAAGGCCCGGCAGGATGCTGCAGGCCGGTCTGCCCATCCTCATCCTGATCAGTGCCTTCGTCTTTTCACGGGCAGGCTTTGGCCCCGCGGATTCCACCCATTTTTACGGGACCAGATCCTATTCCGACGCGGGAAGCCTGTTTGCGTCCTACACCGACTCGCGCTATGGCGTGCTCGCGGATCTTAACGACGGGAGCTTCTGGCGCGCGGATACCTCCTTTATGACGACGGGAGATGAGAACAGCTCCCTGATCCTTGGCTACAACGGAATCTCCATGTACAACAGCATCCTGAACGCCTCCGTCATCGAGACCCTGCGCGAACAGGAGAGCATCGGAATCAACGCCATCCACCGGCTGCATTCCCTGGATGGGCGCATGGGCCCGGAGGCCATGGCGGGCGTTCGCTATTTCCTCGCCGAACCCGGCAACGAGGATACGGTTCCCTACGGATTCGCCCTGCGCCAGGATGTGTCCTCGGACAGCGTGCAGGTATACGAGGGCGGCTCGGCGCTTCCCTTCGGCTATGCGGCGTCCAGCTATATTTCCGCGGAAACCTATGACGGGCTGACCGCCCTGGAAAAGCAGCAGATCATGCTGCAGGGCGCCGTCCTTTCGCCGGCGGATGCAGGAGAAGAAGGCCCTGCCGCAGAGGCTGCCTCCCGCGGCCTTACTGAGATCACACAGTGCGAAGCGGGGATAGAGCAGGAGAAGGCGGTCATGCCGGATGCGGGCGATAATACGACCCTCACCGCCAAAGGCGTAAAGGTTGCTGCCGACGGCGGCAGCTTCACGGTGGAGATGCCGTGCAGGGCCGGGTACGAATGCTACGTCCGGTTCAGGGGACTCTACCGGAACAAGGATTACAGCTTTGTGCGCCTGGATACGCCGCAGCTGACCAAGACCATTACCCTGCGCGCCAGGGACGCCACCTATTCGCTTCACCGCAGCAACTACCTGGTCTGCCTCGGCACCGCGGATGAGGACGGGACGCAGACCCTGAAGGTCACCTTCCCGGAAAAGGGCGGATACCGCCTGAAAGGCATGTCCTTCCTCTATGTTCCGGTGGACAGGATGGAAGAGCAGATCAGCGCGCTGGCTGCCCATCCCCTGGAAAACCTGACTATCGACGGCGGAGACATCTCCGGAACGATCAGCCTCGAAGAGGAGAGCGTGCTCGTCCTGCAGATCCCCTGGCGGGAAGGCTGGCACGCCAGTGTTGACGGTCAGGAGACCAGGCTCTTCCGCGCAAACGGCATGTACACGGGACTTTTCCTTTCCCCAGGGCAGCACAGCCTGCACCTGACCTACCGTTCGCCCGGAATCGTGACCGGCGCGTGGATCACCCTGGCGGGACTTGCCGCCTTTGTCATCCTGATCCTTTTGGACAGAAAAAAACGAAAAGGAGGTGCATGAACATCATGCCCGGAAAACACAATACGCACACCCGGCGATTCCGCAGAAAGCCCGGGGCTGCCGCGTGCGCAGCAGCGATTCTGCTTGCCCTGGCCTCTCCATCTGCTTTCGCCTGTGCAGAGCAGGCAGAGCCGGAGAGCGAGCTTGCTGAAGGCACACTGACCGTTCCCGACGCCCCGGACCAGGGCGCCGAAAAACAGACCTACATTCTGAACTTCCGCTATGCCGACAGCGTGTCGATCGTTCTTGTCCCCGACTCGGAAGAGGATGCAGAAAACGGGGAAGGCGCGAGAGGAACCTTTTACCACATTTACGACTCTGTGGCCATGGATCCCTCGAATGGCATCCCCTATGTCATCCGTGACGGAAAGCTCTATCTTGAGGGGGAAGAGCAGGAGGAGGGCGGAGAGTATTGGGGCGTCATCACGGACGTCCTGCTGCTGCCGGGCGAGCCGATGGAACTCATCAGCGGACAGATCCCGGAAGGAGACGCCCTGTTCGAAGCACAGCTCGCCTCCCATACAGAGCAGGACGGACGGGACCGTCTGCAGGCCACCGTATGGTTCCACGAAGACGGGACCTTCCAGTATGCGAATTTCCTCTTTGCCGCCTACAACAGCGGAGAATACCGGATGGAGAACGGGTATATCCTGCTCAGCCCCGGCAGCAGCATCTCCGGAGACGCGCTGTACGTTCTGGACGGAAACGTATATCCGACCCAGTATATGCGCAGATCGAACCAGGACACACCGTAATTTGCTGTGATATGGCATAATTCAAGCGGCGTGATTTTTGTATAGAGATCAGGAATGGTTTCTATACGAAAATTTCGCCGCTGTTTTTTGATTCAATTCCCGAGTGGCAGGGCAGTAGTGCGCATCCTTGAAATGATGACAAATAACATGTCTGTGGACAGGTGTACGGTGTCAACGACGCTCCACTGTCGCCGACATGTCGACGACAAGCCGATTCCGGGGACTTTTCATGTGATTTCTTCCGCGCAGGCGCAGTATGTTCTTGACATTCATATTGAAAAGTAATATTATTTCTATATAAATGTTTCTATTGATCTTACCCATCTGTTTTTGCGATTAGGTGAC
>CAMOKZ010000141.1 GCA_946618155.1 uncultured Lachnospiraceae bacterium
CGCATCGACAATGATGAGCCATGCCGACAGGTTCGAGACCTCCGGTCTCTCACTGCCGCGGCATTCGCCGTATGTGTCCAATCTGTCTTTCAGGCATCTGTGAGCGAGCTCCCGATGCCTTCAGCCAGATTGTCCACGCATGGCTCATTGCTACGCGCAAAAAGGGCCTGTTCTTTCGAACAGACCCTTCCGGCCCTGAGTTGTGCGGGCCTCCACAGCGTGCGTTAGAGGATTCGAACCCCCGGCCTTTTGGTCCGTAGCCAAACGCTCTATCCAGCTGAGCTAAACGCACATCCGTCATCAGGTCTCCCTGAAGACAAATGTTATCTTACTATTCTTTTTCCGGATTGTCAAGCACATTTTCTTCAGGTCTTCAGGGACGCGTTCTGGTCAGGACTGCCTCCCCCTCACCGGCCAGCGCCAGCTTCATTCTGTCGCCCTTGACGACTCCGCCGCACTCCAGCTCGTCCGAGCGGATGGCCACGGTCCCCTTTTCGTAGGTGTACTGGTACTCCTCTTCTCCTGCCTCGGCGCCGCCGATGGTGCAGGTCATCACGCCGTCCTCGCCGAAGGTATACACGGTCGTGCCGATCAGCGTATCGTAGGAGGCTTCGTCGTAAGTCGTCCCGTCCGGCGCCGTCAGCGCCGTTACTTTCCAGGATGTCCCCGCCAGATCCGCGGGCGCGCCCGACCGGCACCCGGTCAGGGACGCCGCGAGCAGGACACCGAGGGCCAGCATGCGGATCCGTCTCCTGCGCAGGGCTTTCTTGTTTTCTCCGTTTCTCATTTCTCTTTTCCCATTCACATGAAGAAGGCGCAGGATGGTCTGTTCCCTCCTGCGCCCTGTTTTCTTTTATTCAAGAAGTTCCTTCATCGCTTCCAGCGCTTCTTCTTCATCCAGCCCATCCACACGCAGGACGACCCGCGGGTTATGCTGGCTGGCCAGTGCCATTACACCCATGATGCTCTTCGCATTAACATGCTTGTCGTCGACCTCAAACGTTATGGAGCTCTTGAACGTGCATGCCGTCTGCACAATGTGCGGAATCATTTCTCCCAGGTCCGCACGTTTGCTCGTTATCTGCTGACTGATCATCTTATTCCTCCCAGAAACAAAGAAATTACGATATGCCGGCATAATGGATATTATCACATCTGCTCTGCAAGGTCAACTCGAAAGTCGCGACACGATGCCGGCTTTGTCTCACTGACCAGCACCTTCCTTGTGCGGGAAGAACAGACTGCTCCGGCCTGATTCATCGAACATATCATTATACTGCAGAATGCTGTAATCCTTAAGCCACTGCGCCTCATCGCCGCCGGCGTACTCCAGATGCGCGTAGGATCCGGCAGTTTCGGAGTAATAGCCTCTCGCGTTGATCGACGGAATCACGTCCATCATATCCCGCAGGAAGCGGTTGTAGGGCGGCAGGTCGATCGATGCGCGCTCGAGCGCCATGGTCGAGAGGAAGTTCAGGCTCGTGTGCTCCACGAATTCCTCCCGGGTATCGTAGTTCGTCCAGATGAAGAAGGGCACCGTGTAGAAATGCTCGAGCTGGTTCATCGTCAGGCCGCTCATGCCCCTGCCGTTGATCGTCCGGTAGATCGAAGAATCAAGGCTGGGCTGGTGGTCGCCGAAGAAGACGATCTCGACCGGGTCGTCCACCCCTTCAAAATAGGTGATCAGGTTCTTGACCGCCTCGTCGGAAACATGAATCAGAGACAGATACTGGTCGGCGTCCGGGAAGTTGCCGTTAAGCTGATAGATCGCCTGGTGGAAATCCGGGAAGGACTCCTTGTATCCGCCGTGGTTCTGCATGGTGATGCTCATGATGAAGAGGTCTTCGCCCTCGGCACGGTTCTCAAAGCGCTCGATGATCTTGTCATAGAGCTCCTGGTCCGTGATGTATTTGCGCAGAATCTTTGACTGGTCAAAGAACTCGAGGAAGTAGGTCTCATCGAAGCCCAGCTTCGGATAGACCGTGTTGCGGCGCCATCCCGTATCGTAGTAGGGATGCATGGCCACCGCCGTGTAGCCCTCATTGCGCAGGGTCGTCACGATGGAGGCCGGCTTCTCGTCGATATACTGCTGATAGACGACGGAGCCGGAGGGCAGGAAGGCCATGGAATTGCCGGTCATGAACTCCCACTCCGAATTGGGCGTTTTCGCGCCGAGCACGGAGGCCAGCGCCCAGCCCCTCGTCGTGTTCTCCTCGAGGGAATCGATGAAGGGGGTGACGGTCGTGTTCGTCTTGAGGGTGCCCATCACGCCGAGATCCGAGAAGGATTCGTTCATGATCACGATGATCGTGGGATGCTCCACCTCCTCGAGCACCGGGTCGGGTCTTGCGGCGTCGTCCGGGTCGGCCGCCGGATCGGCGTATTTCTCCTCCAGTGCCTGGACCGCCTCGAGGGTATAGCCCTCCGGCACATCCACGAAGGAATCGCGCACGCTGAGGATAAAGTTCAGGACGAAGCCGTTCTTGTATGTTCCCTTTTTCTGCCAGGTCTGGGACACCGTGGTGGCGATGTCTCCCCGCAGGAACATGCAGATGGCGATGATCACGATCACATCCAGCACTCTCGGGATGATCTGGTTTAAAACCTTTCCGCTCCTGCCGGCCAGGGCCTCGCTGCGCGCGGTCAGCTTCTCGCCGAAACGGCGAAGGCCGCTGCCCTCTTTCCCTTTCCGGGTAAACAGGGCGCCCAGCTTTCTGCACAGGAAAGCGAGAACGGGCTGCACCTGGTTATGATACCTGATCTTCAGGCGCCGCACGAAGGCGATAAACAGAATGGTCAGCAGGATCGCCTGCGCGCCTCTCGCGTGCAGGACCAGCTTATAGGAACGCAGGACACTGATGCCGGTATCCAGCGTGCTCAGATCGCTGTAGGTGATCTCATTCTGCCGGAACTCGTAGACAAAGTAGTCCGCGAAGCCGACGACCATCATCAGCACGTGCGTCGCGATCGCGGCGCCCACCGTGTGGTTGATGATAAAGTGGACCAGGCAGTAGAGGGCGAGCACACAGAGCATGTTCAGGTACATCTTGTTCCGGCTCGTCTTCTCGTACAGGTCCCGCTCCAGAATGATATGCTGCAGACAGAAGATCGAGAACCACGCGCCGAAGCAGAAGATCAGCGCTGTCCACAGGAGGGAAAGGCGCTGGTTCAGCTCCACCTTCAGGTTGATGATCAGGAAATAGGCTGCGCAGAAGGCCGGAAGGATCCAGAAATGATACCGGCTCGTCAGATACATCAGCACGGCGAGAAAGCTCATGATTCCGAAGGGGACCATGTTCTTTTTCTTGTACTTGAAGCGTACCCTGATCACTTTTGAAAGGGCGTGTTCCATGTTTTTTGATACTGTCTTTACTTTTTCGTTCATTCGATAAAACACCCTGCCTTTGATCATTACAAAAAATTACCCATGCCGGCTAAGCCGGCACGGGTAATTATAATACCTCACTTTATTTTTGACAAGCGTGAAAACGCCTGCCCGGGATGGGATCAGCCCTCCTGGATGGCAGCCTGCGCCGCTGCGAGACGGGCGATCGGCACACGGAACGGTGAGCAGGACACATAGTCCAGACCGATCCGATGGCAGAACTCGACGGAAGTCGGGTCGCCGCCGTGCTCGCCGCAGATGCCCAGATGCAGCTTCGGATTGACGCTGCGGCCGAGCTGGATGGCCATTTCCATCAGCTTGCCTACGCCGTTCTGGTCGAGCTTCGCGAACGGGTCGTTCTCGAAGATCTTCGCATCATAGTAGGACTGCAGGAACTTGCCGGCATCGTCACGGGAGAAGCCGTAGGTCATCTGCGTCAGGTCGTTGGTACCGAAGCAGAAGAAGTCAGCTTCCTTGGCCAGATGATCAGCCGTCAGGGCAGCTCTCGGGATCTCGATCATGGTACCGACTTCATACTCAAGGTTGACGCCGGCGGCCTTGATCTCTTCGTCCGCCGTCTCAACGATGGACTTCTTGACGTAGATCAGCTCTTTCTCATCGCCTACGAGCGGAACCATGATCTCCGGATTGACCTTCCAGTCCGGATGCTTCTTCTGCACGTTGATGGCAGCGCGGATGACCGCTCTGGTCTGCATCTTGGCAACTTCCGGATAGGTGACCGCAAGGCGGACGCCGCGGTGACCCATCATCGGGTTGAACTCATGCAGGGTAGCGATGATGTTCTTGATCGTCTCAACACTCTTGCCCTGTGCGTCGGCAAGCTTCTTGATGTCTTCCTCTTCGGTCGGAACGAACTCGTGGAGAGGCGGATCCAGGAAACGGATGGTGACCGGGTTGCCTTCCATTGCCTCAAAGAGCTTCTCGAAATCGCTCTGCTGTTCCGGAAGGATCTTCTGCAGCGCAACTTCTCTCTCTTCCACGGTCTCGGAGCAGATCATCTCGCGGAACGCGTCGATTCTGTGACCCTGGAAGAACATATGCTCGGTACGGCAGAGGCCGATGCCCTCGGCACCGAGCTCGCGGGCCTTCTTCGCATCCTGCGGGGTGTCGGCGTTGGTGCGGACCTCAAGTCTGCGATACTTGTCTGCCCAGCCCATGATGCGGCCGAAGTAGCCTTCGATCGTCGCGTCGACGGTCGGGATGACACGGTCGTAGATCGCGCCGGTGGAGCCGTCCAGGGAGAGCCAGTCGCCCTCGTGGAACTCCTTGCCGCCCAGCGTGAAGCACTTGTTTTCTTCATCCATCGTGATGTCGCCGCAGCCGGAGACACAGCACTTGCCCATGCCGCGGGCAACGACTGCCGCGTGGCTGGTCATGCCGCCGCGTACGGTCAGGATGCCCTGCGCGGCCTTCATGCCTTCGATATCCTCCGGAGAGGTCTCCAGACGGACCAGGACGACCTTCTCGCCTCTGGCAGCCCAGAGCTTGGTGTCTTCCGCGTTGAAGACGATGCGGCCGCAGGCAGCGCCCGGGGATGCGCCCAGAGCCTTCGCCATCGGCACCGCCACCTTCAGGTAGGACGGGTCAAACTGCGGATGCAGCAGCGTATCGAGGTTTCTCGGATCGATCATCGCGACAGCGCGCTTCTCGTCGATCATACCCTCGTCGACCAGGTCGCAGGCGATCTTCAGAGCGGCCTGCGCGGTCCTCTTGCCGTTTCTGGTCTGCAGCATGTAGAGCTTGCGGTCTTCGATCGTGAACTCCATATCCTGCATGTCTCTGTAATGGCTTTCCAGCTTCTGGCAGATGTCCGTGAACTGCTCGTAAACTTCGGGCATGATCTCGGCCAGCTGCGCGATCTTCTTGGGCGTGCGCACGCCGGCGACAACGTCTTCGCCCTGCGCGTTCAGCAGGAATTCACCCATCAGGTGCTTTTCGCCCGTAGCCGGGTCGCGGGTGAAGGCAACGCCCGTGCCGGAGGTATCGCCCATGTTGCCGAATACCATCATCTGCACGTTGACAGCGGTACCCCAGGAATAGGGGATATCATTGTCGCGGCGGTATACGTTCGCTCTCGGATTGTCCCAGGAACGGAACACGGCCTTGATGGCGCCGACCAGCTGCTCTCTCGGATCGGACGGGAAATCCTGGCCGATCTTGGCCTTGTACTCGGCCTTGAACTGCTCAGCCAGCTGGGCAAGATCGTTCGCGTCCAGCTCAACGTCCTGGGTGACGCCCTTTCTCAGCTTCATCTCGTCGATGAGCGTCTCAAAGTATTTCTTGCCGACTTCCATAACGACGTCGGAGTACATCTGGATGAATCTTCTGTAGCAGTCCCATGCCCAGCGCGGATTTCCGGATTTCTCCGCGAGCACCTTGACTACTTCCTCGTTCAGGCCGAGGTTCAGGATGGTATCCATCATGCCCGGCATGGAAGCGCGCGCGCCGGAACGGACGGAAACAAGCAGCGGATTCTCCAGATCGCCGAACTT
>CAMOKZ010000142.1 GCA_946618155.1 uncultured Lachnospiraceae bacterium
CCCTACATCTGGAAGGAGCTCGGCACCAACTGCCGCAACCTTCCCCAGGTGCACACCCTGGTCCGCCTGATGCGCATGTCGGCCGAGATCGTCTGCCCCAGCGCCCTGCTGCTGGGCGAGGTCGTGATGGAGCCGGCGAAGGTGGTGCCCTATTTCGGCCCGGTCGAGAAGCCGGAATGCCATATGCTCTACAACGTGACGACGATGGCCAGCACCTGGCATACCGTCGCCACCCGGGACGTGAGACTGCTCCGGCACCAGCTGGAGACGGTGTTCGCGCTGCCGAAGGCCTACACCTTCCTGAACTACCTGCGCTGCCACGATGATATCGGCTGGGGGCTGGACTACGGCTATCTGCGGGAGTTCGGCATGGAGGAGGTGGCGCACAAGCGCTTCCTCAACGACTGCCTGACCGGAAGGAAGCCCGGAAGTGATTTCCGGGGCGAGCTCTACAACGACGACCCGAGACTCGGGGACGCGCGCCTGTGCGGGACGACCGCCTCGCTGTGCGGCATCGAGGCCGGTGAGACCCAGGGAAAACCGGAAAAGCTCTGGAAAGGCATCCGGCTGGATCTGATGCTCCACGCCTTCCTGCTGACGCAGAGCGGCATCCCGGTCCTCTACAGCGGAGACGAGATCGGCCAGCTCAACGACAACGCCTACCATGACGACCCGCTGCGCGAAGACGACAGCCGCTACCTGCACAGGGGGCGGTTCGACTGGAAGGACGCGGCGAAGCGCCGCAGCCTGACAAAGCGCCAGGGCGCTCTCTTTACCGGCATCCGGAAGCTGGAGAAGCTCCGCGCGAAGCACGACGTCTTTGCCGCGGACGCGGACTGCTGGATCGTGGAGACCTGGAACGACCATGTGCTGGGCATCGGCCGGTACTATAAGGGGGAGAAGCTGATTGCCCTGTTCAACTTCAGCGAGCTTCCCCAGACAGCCTGGATCCGGGAGCCGGAGCCCTACGTGGACCTGCTGACCGGAAAGGCGCGCCCGGCGAAGGACATCACCCTTGACCCCTATGATTTTGCCTGGCTTTTCTTAAAGATGAAGTTTTAACCGGTATTGCACCGATAACCCGTCAACCTGTTTTATCCGTCAACCCGGCAGAAAGGAAAAGAAATGATTGTAGCAACAGGCAAAAGTATTCTGAACGGAATCGCGATCGGAAAGATCAAGATCTACAAAGCACCGAAGGTAGAGATCAGCGACGAGCTGATCAAGGACGAGCAGGTCGAAGCGGAAGTGGCCCGCTACGACGCGGCAAGAGACAAGGCCATTGAGCAGCAGAACGCGCTCTATGAGAAGGCCCTCGAGAGCGCCGGCGAAGACAGCGCCGAGATCTTCAGCGTCCACGCGATGATGCTGGAGGATGATGACCTGAGCGACGCGGTATACGAGATCATCCGCAGACAGAAGCACTGTGCGGAATACGCCGTCAAGCACGCCTACGACAATCAGGCGAAGGTCTTTGCCGAGATGGACGATCCCTATTTTAAAGCGAGAAGCGCCGATATCTATGATATCGAGCAGAACGTGCTGAATGTTCTGATGGGCATCGATACGGACA
Organism: uncultured Lachnospiraceae bacterium; assembly: GCA_946618155.1. GTDB lineage: Bacteria > Bacillota > Clostridia > Lachnospirales > Lachnospiraceae > CAMOKZ01. The sequence continues at coordinate 1,574 of CAMOKZ010000142.1, forward strand.
GCATGCAGGGCACGGAGCCCTCCATCCTGGTGGGTGAGGATTTCGCCCCGTCAGAGACGGTCCGCCTGGACAAGTCCCTGCTTCTGGGCATGATCACCCGGGAAGGCAGCTCCAACAGCCACACCGCTATCCTGGCCCGCAGCATGAACCTGCCGGCCCTCATCCAGTGCAAGGAGATCTCGGACAGCTGGGACGGCAAGATGGCTATCCTGGACGGCTATAACCACTGTGTATATGTGGATCCCACCGCGGATCTTCTTGAGAGCCTCGGCGCGCGCCAGAAAGAGGACGAGCGAAAGAGAGCCCTTCTGCAGGAGCTCAGAGGCATGTCCAACACCACGATCGACGGAACGACGATCAAGGTGTACGCGAACATCGGCGGCCCCTCCGACCTTGGCGCCGTGCAGCAGAATGACGCCGGCGGCGTCGGCCTGTTCCGCTCCGAGTTCGTCTACCTGAACAACAGGGACTATCCGACCGAGGAAGAGCAGTTCAATGCCTACAAGCTGGCGGTAGAGACCCTGGCCCCGAAGATGGTCATCATCCGTACCTGCGATATCGGCGCGGACAAGAAGGTCGATTACATGAAGCTTGATCCCGAAGAGAACCCGGCGCTGGGCTACCGCGCGGTGCGCATCTGCCTGACCCGCAAGGATTTCTTCAAGACCCAGCTGCGCGCCCTGCTCCGCGCTTCCGCCTACGGCAACCTGGGCGTGATGTTCCCGATGATCATTTCCCTGCGCGAAGTCAATGAGTGCAAGACCATCATGGAAGAGTGCAGGAGAGAGCTGGAGGCTGAAGGCGTAAAGACGGGCCATGTGGAGATCGGCATCATGGTCGAGACGCCCGCCGCCGTGCTCTGCGCGGATGAGCTGGCCGAGGCCGTGGACTTCTTCTCCATCGGCACGAACGACCTGACGCAGTACACCTGCGCGATCGACCGGCAGAACGCGAAGCTCGAACCCTTCTCCGACACGCATCACCCGGCAGTCCTGCGCGCGATCAAGATGACGATCGACGCCGGACACCGCCACAACACCTGGGTGGGCATCTGCGGCGAGCTCGGCGCGGATCTGTCCCTGACTGAGACGTTCCTGCGGATGGGCGTGGACGAGCTGTCCGTCAATCCGAAGAGCGTCCTGCCGCTGCGCAAGCAGATCCGCAGCATCGACCTGTCGAAGGCGCCTTCCGAGGGCACGGTCGTATTCTAAAAGAAAAAGAAACGAGGGGGGTGCCGCAGCGCGGCGCCCCTTTTTTCCGGTAAGGCGGCTCCGGCCGCCCGCCAAGAAACGAGGTTTTTATGAATTACCGTGAAATGGCAAAGCAGGTAAAGGCGGCCGGGCGCATCCTCGGCGCGTCTGAGGAGACACTGAGGAACGGGGCGCTGCTCGCGATCGCGGACGCCCTCATCGGCAGCAAAGAAATGATCTTCGCAGCCAACGCGAAGGACCTTGCCGCCGCGGACGGTCTTCCCGCCCCGGTGCGGGGACGCCTGAAATTTGACGAACACAAGCTCAGTGACGTGGTCAGCGGGCTGCGCAGCCTGGCGGGCCTTCCCGATCCCGTCTCAAAGATCCTCTTCGAGCGGGAACTGGATGAGGATCTCGTCCTGCAGCGGGTGACCTGCCCCATCGGCGTGATCGGCGTGATCTTCGAGTCAAGGCCCGACGCCCTCGTGCAGATCTCCGGCCTCTGCATCAAGAGCGGAAACGGCGCCATCCTGAAGGGCGGGAGCGAGGCGAAGGAGACCAACCGCGCGCTCTTTACCGTGATCGATGAGGCGGGACGGGCAGCCGGACTGCCGGCGCACTTCGCCGCCCTGGTGGAAGACCGCGCGGGCGTGGACGAGCTGATCCGCTGCCACGAGGAGATCGACCTGCTGATCCCCCGGGGATCCAACGCCTTCGTGCGCTACATCATGGACAATTCAGAGATCCCCGTGATGGGACACGCGGCCGGGATCTGCCATGTCTACGTGGATAAGGACGCGGACCTGGACAAGGCCATCCCCATCATCGTGGACGCAAAGACCCAGTATCCCGCGGCCTGCAACGCGGCGGAGACCCTGCTGCTCCATGAGGATATCGCGGATGAGGTGATGCGCAGGCTTGAGGGCGCCGCCCCGGTGGAGGTCACCTACATCGAGGCCCGCGGCGAGGAGGACTTTACCGAGTACCTGGATTACAAGATGACGGTGAAGCGCGTCGGCGGCGTCGATGAGGCCATCGAGCACATCAACCGGTACGGTTCCCACCATACGGACGCCATCGTGACGGAGAACGAGGAGACCGCGGAGCGGTTCCTGACCCTTGTCGACAGCGCGGGCGTATACCACAACGCGTCCACCCGCTTTGCGGACGGCTTCCGGTACGGCTTCGGCGCCGAGGTCGGAATCAGCACGGGCAAGCTGCCGCCCAGAGGCCCCGTCGGCCTCGACGGCCTGGTCACCTACAAGTACAAGCTGCGCGGAAGCGGCCATATCGTGCGGGATTACGCCGAGGGAAAGCGCAGTTTTCATTTTCGGGAACGTTCTTGACGGGACGGAGGTGTTGTCATAGAATAAAAGACAAATGTTTTCCGGAGAATGCAGACGGATTGGAGGAGACCGAATGAAGCCATACAAAGAGTGGAGCGAAGAGCAGCTGGTAAAGGAATATCAGTCGCTCCTTGAGCAGTTCGAAGAGGTAAAGGCAGGCGGACTTTCGCTGGATATGTCGAGAGGCAAGCCCTCAGCCGCCCAGGTGGAGATCAGCCGCGGCCTGCTGGACGTGCTGACCAGCACGAGCGATCTGACCGAGAACGGTCTGGACTGCTGCAACTATGGCTACTTGGACGGCATCCCCGAGGCAAAGGAACTGATCGCGGACATCGTGGAGGTGGAGCCGGAGAATGTGATCATCTACGGCAACTCCAGCCTGAACGTGATGTACGATCAGATCTCCCGCTCCTGGTCCCACGGCGTCATGGGGCATACCCCCTGGTGCAGGCAGGAGAAGGTGAAGTTCCTGTGCCCGGTTCCCGGCTATGACCGGCACTTCGCCATCACCGAGTGGTTCGGCATTGAGATGATCAATATCCCGCTCAATGACGACGGCCCGGATATGGATCTGGTCGAGAAATATGTAAACAACGATCCCACCGTCAAGGGCATCTGGTGCGTGCCGAAGTATTCGAACCCGACGGGCACCAGCTACTCCGATGAGACGGTCCGCCGCATGGCCGCCCTGAAGCCGGCAGCCCCGGATTTCCGTCTCTACTGGGACAACGCCTACAACGTGCATCATCTGTACGACGACCGGCAGGACGAGATCCTCGAGATCCTGCACTGCTGCGAGGAAGCCGGCAATCCGGACATGGTCTACAAGTTCTTCTCGACCTCGAAGATCACCTTCCCGGGCAGCGGCATCGCGGCACTGATCGCGTCGAAGGCGAACCTGGAGGATGTGCGCAGACAGCTGCGCATCCAGACCATCGGCTATGACAAGCTCAACATGCTGCGCCATGTGCGGTTCTTCCGCGATGAGGTGGGCGTGCGCGAGCATATGAAAAAGCATGCGGCGTTCCTGCGCCCGAAGTTTGAGATCGTCCTCTCCACCCTGGAGAGAGAGATCCGCGATCTGGAGATCGGCACCTGGATAAGGCCCCGCGGCGGCTATTTCGTCTCCTTCAATTCCCTTCCGGGATGCGCGAAGGCGATCGTGGCCAGAGCGAAGGAGGCGGGCCTGGTCCTGACCGGCGCCGGCGCCACCTATCCCTACGGAAAAGACCCGGAAGACAGCAATATCCGCATCGCCCCGTCCTATCCGACGGAGGAGGAACTCATCCACGCGATGAAGGTTTTCGTGCTTGCCGTGAAACTCGTGAGCATTGAGAAAATTCTTGCCCTTGCAGTTTGAATGAGCTATAATTGACGGTAAGATTGATGATAGGAGTACTTTCGACATGAAAAGATGTATGTATTGCGGGACAGTGAATGAAAATTCCAGCGAAACATGCGTAAAATGCGGCAATCCGCTGCTCGATATCCCTGCAGGGCAGGATGAGGAGACCGGCGCTCCCGAAACGGTAACGGAAGAGGAAGCGCAGCCTGCGGCGGCTGAGCCGGCGGAAACGTTCACGTCTGCGCAGGAGGAAGGCTCTGCGCCTGCCGCGCCGGAAGGCGAGGGGACGCAGGAAGAAGCCCCCG
>CAMOKZ010000143.1 GCA_946618155.1 uncultured Lachnospiraceae bacterium
GAGGGCTGGCTGGATGAGGAAGAGGCCGGGAGCGGTGAGGAGGACGGACAGGTTCCGGAAAGACTGATCGCCCTGGAGGAGGCGCAGACCGCGGCCGAAGAGGAAACAGAACCGGCCGGGGAAACCTCCGGCGAGGAGGAAGACCCCTCCCACGAAGCGCCCCATAAACCATGGCTCATCCGCAGGATCGACACGGACAATCCGCTGCATATCGCGGCGCTGGGCACGGTCGCGATCCTGTTTGTTGTGTATATCGCGCTTGCCGTTTTTTACGGCAGCCATTTCTATCCCGGGACGGTGATCAGCGGGATCGACGCGAGCCACATGACGGCTGAGCAGGCAAAACTTGCCCTGCAGGCACAGATCGACGGTTATCGTCTTACGCTGGAGGAGCGCGGCGGACGCGAGGAAACGATCACGGCGCCCGAGATCGATCTGCGGTACAAGGACGACGGCAGAATGGAGCAGGCGCTGAAGGATCAGAACAGCGTGCTGTGGCCCTTTGTCAGACTGATCCGCATCGGCGTGCGCGGTCCGGCCGTGGGTACGACCTACGATGAGGATAAGGTCAGCGAGGTCCTGCGGGAGCTCGACTGCTTTGATGAGACAAAGGTGACGCCGCCCGCGGACGCCTACCGCGGAGACGCCGGCGCCTTCTACGAGGTGGTGCCGGAGGTGACCGGCGACCAGCTGGATTTTGAGATGACCCTCGAGACGGTCATGGGCTCCCTGGATCAGGGAGAGACGACGCTTTCCCTGGAGAAGGCAGAGTGCTATCTTGCGCCTGCCGTCTATGCCGACGACCCGGCGCTCTGCGCCGAGGTGGAGGCGATGAACGCCCTGCTCGGCGCGGATGTCACGCTGGAGATGGGCGACCAGAGCGTGCGCGTCGACGGAAACATGATCAAGGACTGGCTCGCGCAGGATGAGGAAGGCGGCTGGTATATCAGCCGTGACGCGATCGCCGCTTTTGTGGAGGATCTGGCCGACAGGACGGACACCTACGGCGGCAGCCGGCAGTTTGCCGCGACCACGGGACAGACGATCTCGCTGTACGGCGGCGATTACGGCTGGATGATGGACAGGGAGACCACGGCGGGCGAGCTCGCTGATCTTGTCCTTTCCGGCGCGGTCACCTCGATGGAGCCTGAATACATCTATACCGGCATGTGCAGAGACGCAAATGATATCGGCGGTACCTACGTGGAGGTCTGTATCAGTCTACAGGAAATGTGGGTATATCAGGATTACCAGCTGATGGTGGATACCCCGGTGGTGACGGGCAACGCCTCCACGGGTAAGGATACGCCCTCGGGCGGTGTGTGGGCCATTGACGCCAAGATGCGCGACTACACGCTGGTGGGCGAGGGATACCGGGTGCCGGTGGAATACTGGATGCCCTTCAACGACGACGTGGGTATTCACGATCTCAAATCAAGGTATTATTTCGGCGGAACGATCTATCTGACGAACGGATCGCACGGGTGCGTCAACACGCCCACCGATGCGGTGCGGGAAGTCTATGAGATCGTATCGGTCGGAACGCCGGTTATCGTCTATGAATGAGTCGGAGGATCTATGTACCGCTATCTGCTGTTTGACCTGGATGGGACTCTGACGGATCCTAAGGAGGGCATCACCCGGAGCGTGCAGCATGCGCTGCGCAGGTTCGGGATCGAAGAGCCCGACACAGACAGGCTGACGCCGTTCATCGGCCCGCCGCTGACGGAATCGTTCCAGAAGTACTACGGCCTCAGCGAGGAGGATTCCTTCCGCGCGGTCGACTACTACCGGGAGCGTTTTTCCGTGACGGGGCTGTTCGAGAACGAGGTGCTGCCGGGCATCCCGGAGACGCTGGAGGCGCTTTCCGGAGAGGGGAAGATCCTGGCGGTGGCGTCCTCGAAGCCGGAGCTGTTCGTCAACCGGATCCTGGAGAAATTCGGGCTGGCGCAGTGGTTTACCGAGGTCACCGGAGCAACCATGGACGAAAGAACAAGGACGACAAAACCGGAAGTGATCCGGGAATGTTTAAAAAGGCTGGGCATTCCGGAGGAAGAGAAGAAAAATGTCCTGATGATCGGAGACCGCAGACATGACGTGGAGGGAGCACAGGCATGCGGTCTGGACAGTCTCGGCGTGTATTTCGGATACGCCGAAGAGGGCGAGCTGGAGAAGGCGGGAGCCGACTTCATCGTGTCCACTGTTCCCGAGATGAAGGCGTTTCTGCTCTCGCACTGAGCGGTCAGGGGGACCGCCGGGAACGGAAACAAACAGCGGCAGGGGAGGAGCGGCTGTGCCGCGCTGTTTTGTAAGAAAGAGATGAGGGGTTGTCATGAAGGGGAACAGGATGGAAGCCGAGCTGGTCTTCCGCGCGCTCGGGGACGCGCGCAGAATCCAGATTCTGGATATGCTGATGGAAAAAGAAATGAATGCAGGCGAGATTCTGGAAAGGGTCGATGTCGTTCAGTCGACGCTTTCCCATCACATGAAGAGCCTGTGTGATTCGGGTCTCGTCGCGTCCCGCAGGGACGGCAAGTGGACCTACTACGCCGTGCAGAGCGGGACGGTCAGGGAAGCCGCAAAATTCCTTGAGCGCTTCTTCGCGCCGGCAGCGGCGAAGAATACGGAAGAGACGGGGGAGGCAGCACCTGCAGCTCCCGCGCCCGCAGCGCCGGTAAGGGCGGAGAAGCCGGCGAAGGAAGCGAAGGCGGAGAAGCCGGCGAAGGAAGCGAAGCCGGAGAAGCCGGCGAAGGAAGCGAAAGCGGAGAAGCCGGTCAAAGAAGAAAAGGCGGAAAAGCCGGAAAAGAAAAAGCAGTCAGGCAGCCTTGGCGAGGATATCTTCGACGAACCTGCTCCCGCGGCGGAAAGCACCGCGAAAAAGAGCGGCAGGAAAGCCGATAAGGCCGATAAGGCCGGAAAAGCCGGCAAGGCCGACAAAAAGGCCGGCAGGGATGAGGGGAAAAAGAAGCCGAAGGAAGAGGATGACGCCCGCGAATCTGTCTACGCCAGCATGAAGGAGAAGACGAAAAAGAAGAAGGCAGATAAGCAGGGAAAGGCCGAAAAGAAGAAAGGCTCGAAAAAAGCCGGAAAGAAGTGATTTTATGCAGAATGACCAGGAGAGAAGGGAACGGGACGACCGGCTCGAGAGACTGACAGGGTTTGCCCGCAGGGCAGGCATCATCGATCCGTCCTTTTACCAGAAATTTAATGTCAAGCAGGGCCTTCGCGAGCCGAACGGCAACGGCGTTCTGACGGGTCTGACGGAGATCTCCGATGTCTCCGGCCACCGGGTCGTGAACGGGAAGAATGTTCCCATCGAGGGCGAACTGTATTTTCAGGGCTACAACATCAACGAACTGGTCAAAGGGTTTAAAAACCGCAGGTTCAACTTTGAGGAGATCTCTTATCTGCTCCTTTTCGGCGACCTTCCGGACAAGAAGGAGCTGCGCGAGTTTATCGACATCCTGCACGGATACCGCGAACTGCCGAGCAAATTTGTGCGGGACGTGATCATGAAGGCGCCGAGCGCCAACATCATGAACGCCCTGCAGAAGAGCGTGCTGACGCTCTATTCCTACGATGACGATCCCGACAATACCAGCGTGCAGAGCCTGCTGCGCCAGTCCCTGACGATGATCGGCGTCATGCCGCTGTTTTCTGTTTACGCGTATCATGCGTACCAGCACTACAACAATGACCGCAGCCTGATCATCCGCTATCCGCAGCCGGATCTTTCGACCGCGGAGAATATCCTGCACATGCTGCGCGAGGACGGCGTCTTTACGGAGCTGGAAGCGAGGGTGCTGGATATCTGCCTCGTGCTGCATGCGGAGCACGGCGGCGGCAATAACTCCACCTTTACGACCCACGTCGTCTCCTCCACGGGCACCGATACCTACTCGGCCGTGGCGGCTTCCCTCGGCTCCCTGAAAGGACCCAGGCACGGCGGCGCCAACCTGAAGGTGCAGAACATGTTTGAGGACATCAAGGCGCATGTGCCGAACTGGTCTGACGAGGACGCGATCCGGGATTACCTTTCCGCGATCCTGCGCCGTGAGGCCTTCGACCGCAAGGGCCTGATCTACGGGATGGGGCATGCTATCTACACCCTTTCCGATCCCCGCGCGCTGATCATCCGCGAGTACGCGGGCCTTCTTTCCGAGGAGAAGGGCCTGCAGGAGGAGTTCCATCTGTATGAGACCGTCGAGCGCATCGCGGCCGAGCTGCTGACGCAGAACCGCCGGCTTGCCAAACCGATCTGCTGCAATGTCGACTATTACAGCGGATTCGTATATTCCATGCTGGGCATCCCCAAGCAGCTGTTTACCCCGATCTTCGCGATCGCGCGAATCTCCGGCTGGTGCGCGCACCGGCTTGAGGAGCTGGTGAACGAGGGCAAGATCATCCGTCCCGCCTACCAGTATATCGGTCATCACAGAGCCTACCGCAAACTGGAAGACAGGTCCTGAAAGACTGTTTTTCCGGTGGACGATGTGCCTCAAATAAGGTAGAATATAAGGCAGAAATACCATAAACCTACAAGAAAGGAAGAGACTATGAACATTCTGGAATTGCAAAAGATGGCGAATGAAGTCCGCAAGGGTATCGTTACCGCTACGCACAGCGCAAAATCCGGTCATCCGGGCGGATCTCTTTCAGCCGCAGAGGTATTTACCTACCTCTACTTCGAGGAAATGAACGTTGATCCCGCCAATCCGGACGATCCGGACCGCGACCGTTTCGTCCTCTCCAAGGGCCACACGGCGCCGGGCTATTATTCCGCCCTCGCGCTCAGAGGCTTCTTCCCGGTGGAAGACCTGACGACCCTTCGTCACGTGGGATCCCATCTGCAGGGCCATCCCTGCAAGCAGCACACCCCGGGCGTTGACATGTCCTCCGGTTCTCTGGGCCAGGGCATCTCCGTCGCTGTCGGCATGGCGCTTTCCGCGAAGCTGAGCAATAAGGACTATCGTGTCTACACGCTGCTCGGCGACGGCGAGATCCAGGAAGGCATGGTCTGGGAAGCCTCCATGTTTGCCGGCCACAGGAAGCTGGACAACCTGTGCGTCATCGTGGACAACAACGGTCTGCAGATCGACGGCAAGGTCGCGGATGTCTGCTCTCCGTATCCGATCGACAAGAAGTTTGAGGCCTTTAATTTCCATGTGATCAACGTCGAGGACGGCAATGACATGGAGCAGGTCGCGGCAGCCTTCAAGGAGGCAAGGCAGGTCAAGGGCATGCCGACCGCGATCATCATGAAGACCGTTAAGGGCAAGGGCGTTTCCTTCATGGAGAATCAGGCGTCCTGGCACGGAACTGCACCGAATGACGAACAGTATGCCGTTGCTATGGCAGATTTAGAGAAAGTGGGGGAGGCATTATGTCAGAAGTAAAGAAGATCGCTACCAGAGAAAGCTATGGCAACGCCCTTGTAGAACTGGGCAAGCTGCATGATGACGTAGTCGTTCTTGACGCTGACCTTGCGGGCGCGACCAAGACCGGTACGTTCAAGAAGGCGTTCCCGGAGCGCCATATCGATGTCGGTATCGCGGAGTGCGATCTGATGGGTATCGCGGCCGGCCTCGCGGCCACCGGCAAAGTGCCCTTCGCCAGCTCCTTCGCGATGTTCGCTGCGGGCAGAGCTTATGAGATCGTCCGCAACTCCATCGGCTATCCGCATCTGAATGTCAAGATCGGCGCGACCCACGCCGGCATCTCCGTCGGTGA
>CAMOKZ010000144.1 GCA_946618155.1 uncultured Lachnospiraceae bacterium
GCAGAGTGAAATTGACTTTGTCCAGAGCCTTGACGCCGGGAAACTGTATTTCAATATCTTTCATCTCAAGAATAATCTCTTCCGGCAAGTTTCTACCTCCTTGGCAAAAAACAGGGCGGTGATAATCACCGCCCTGTCGTCATTACTTATTCAGCAGCGCTTTGATCGGTTTTCCGGGCGTTCTGACTGAATTAATAGACACGCTCGTCGATCACGTCAGCGGCAGCAACAGAGGTAACGGTTCCAAGGTCGATTCCGCCTTCCATATCGTAGACGCCTTCTTCCGGATGAATGACCTCTTTGCTCATCTCTTCGCCGTTCTCCAGAGCCTCGATGGTCTGCTCAACGAACGGGCCGTACAGCGGCGTGCACTCGATGGTGGCGTTCATCTCGCCGGCAACGATTGCTTCGAACGCAGCCTTAACGGAGTCGCAGCCAACAATGATGATGTCTTTGCCGGGCTCAAGACCGGCAGCCTTGATGGCATCGATGGCGCCGAGAGCCATATCGTCGTTCTGCGCGATCAGGACATCGATCTTGTCGATGGACTTCAGCCAGCTCTCCATAACGGCCTGGCCTTCAGCACGGGTGAAGTTACCGGTCTGCTGGCCGACAAGCTTCATGTTCGGATACTCTTCCATAGCAGCCAGGTTGCCTTCGGTACGTCCGGTCTGCGCGGAAGCGCCGGTGGTACCTTCCATGATGACTACATTCACTTCTTCATCGCCGCGGCCTACGCTCTTCAGATATTCGCCGGCCCATGCGACCTGACGGCGACCCTCTTCTACGAAGTCACCGCCGAAGGCTGCGACATAGTCGATATCATCGATGCAGTCCGGAAGACGGTCAATCAGGATCAGCGGGATCTCAGCCTCATTTACTTCTGCGAGAACTTCTTCCCAACCGGTGGAAACAACGCCCGTGAACAGGATGTAGTCAACGCCCTGGGTAATGAAGTTGCGGAGCGCTTTGATCTGGTTTTCCTGTTTCTGCTGCGCGTCATCATAGATGAGCTCCCAGCCTTCATGCGCCTCGATGGTTCCGTTGATGGAATCCGTGTTCGCGGTACGCCAGTCAGACTCCTGTCCGATCTGGGAGAAAGCGATCCGGACATCCGCCATCGCCGGAGCAGCAATGCCCATGCACATCGCAGCCGTTACAACCGCAGCCAAAAGTCTTCTCTTCATCACTTCGTCCTCCTTTGAATTGGTTTGTATTGTTAATATTGTCGTTTCCACGACAGTTTGGTTGTCTACATCTTATGGCAAATGCATAAAGAAATCAATGGAATATCGTCTCATCATGGTTAAAAAACACACCGCCCGGGGTTTTTGAGCGGTGTGTTTGGTTAATTTTTATTCTGTTTGGGTTGGATATTTTTCCCGCGCCCGGTTCGTTCACGTTTCCGACTCCCGGAACTCGCTGGGCGTCATCCCGGTGGTCTTCTTAAACAGATAGCTGAAATAATGCCGGTCGCTGTAGCCGACGGCGGTGCCGATCTCGGAGGAGCGAAGCGTTGTCGCCCTGAGGAGCTCCTTCGCCTTGGCGATGCGCAGTCCGGTCAGGTATTCGGTGAAGGTCATGCCGGTCTCCTGGGCAAACACCGTCGAGAACCGGCTGGCCGACATCCCGGCTGCCTTTGCGGCATCCTGGAGCATCAGGTTCGGATCGGTGAAATGCTTTGCCAGATACCGCCGGGCGTTCATCACGGCCCGGTTCCCGTGGAACGGGCTCTCCCGGTCCCGGAACGCAAGCGCCTTCCTGAGCAGGCGCTCCACCTCCTCGGGAACCGGCGCGGCCGACTCTGTCTGCATCTGCATGGCCGCCTCATAATCCTGCAGGTCCAGTACCTTCGCGGGATCCCCTCCGGCTTCGCGGACGATGCGCGCCGCAGTCAGCGCCGCCTCCATGCGCAGATAGTGCTCCGAGACGCCGGTGTGCATATCCGCCTGCAGAAGCGACTTGATATAGGAACTGAATACCTCCGGGAAATCCTCCGGCCGGATATACTGCAGCTGTTCATACAGGGGCTGGATCTCGAGGCTCTGCAGGGTCAGCGGCGTATCCTCCATCTCCTGCACGCCGACGATCTTTCTCCGGGAGCCCTCCTTTTCCGTATCCACGATGTGGCGCACATGGCGCGCGGACCGCATGGAATCGTAGACCTCCTCCAGCCGCTGGCAGGGCTCTCCGATGCAGATCAGCACATCCCGGGCGTCCCCCTGTTCCAGGGAATACGCCGCAGAGGAGGCGTAGGTGTAGCAGAGTTCCTCCATCTCCTCGCGCCCCTTTTCCATTACGAGGGCCAGGGCACCGTGGGGGGAGCTGGTCAGCAGGATATCCCCGCTGCTCTGGTCAGCCAGCGTCTGCAGCAGATGGATGCCGCGCCTGCGGTCCTCCCCGTCTTCATAATTGAAGCGGATATCGAGGACATTGTAGACCGGCGCGGTCACATGGATGCCCAGGTTCTCCATCTGCGCCCGCATCTGTTCCGCTTCTTTCGCATCGATCGGCGTCGTGAGCAGCGAGCTCAGCAGCTTTTCCTGCACAAAGCTGATCCCGGAGGACATCAGCTGCTCGGCAGCCTTCCGCTGCCGCTCCTCCATCAGCTTCGTCCGGATGCGCTCGAGGACGCCCCGGAGCTCATCCACGGTGACCGGTTTGAGCAGATACTCCTCCACGCCCAGGGAGATCGCCTGCCTGGCGTAGCCGAAATCACTGTAGCCGGACAGGATCACGATGTGGATCCAGGGCATGCTCCGCCGGATGGCCCGGCTCAGCGCCAGCCCGTCCATAAACGGCATCCGGATATCCGTCACGACGACATCCGGCTTTTCATCAGCGATCATCGGCAGCGCGATCTCGCCGTCGGGCGCCTCGCCCACCAGGGTAAAGTTTTCCTCGTCCCAGGGGAATGATGAGCGTATGCCTTCACGCGTCGCGATCTCATCATCCACCAGAAATACCTTCAGCAGCATTGCTTATCCATCCCCTTTACTTTTCCCGCTGCATGTGCTCCGTCTGCGTTTTCTCCGGGCTCATCGCGGGGACGGCAAATGAAACCGTCGTCCCTTCGGGACCGCTCTCGATCTGCAGTCCCCGGTCCTGATTATAGTACAGCCGGATCCTCTGATCCACATTGTACAGGCCGAAGCCGCCGCCTGGCTCCGGTTCGTTCGGATCCCTGCGCATCTGCCGGCCGCGCCGCATGGCGCCGCGCACTTCCTCCAGTTTTTCCGGCGTCATGCCGCTGCCGGTATCCTGCACTTCAAAGCAGAGCATCCCGTTCTTCAGCGATCCCCTGACAAAGATCCTGCCGCCGCCCCGCTTATACTTGATCCCGTGATAGAGCGCATTCTCAGCCAGCGGCTGCAGAAGCAGCTTCAGGATCATATAGCTGTTCATCTCCGGGTCTGCCGTGACCTCATAATTCAGGATATCCCGGTACCGCGTCTTCTGAATGGAGAGATACCCGTTCAGGTGCTTCATCTCCTGTTCCACGGTCACCCAGTCTTCTCCGGAGGAGAGGGAGCTGCGGAAGAAGTCGCTGAGGGATTTTGTCAGCGCGATGACCTCCTCGTTTTTCCCGCTCTGCGCCTGCCAGACGATGGTATCCAGGGTATTGTACAGGAAGTGCGGATTGATCTGCGCCTGCAGTGTCCGCAGCTCCGCCTTTTTCAGGTTCTCCTGCTCCTGCCGGTTCTGTTCCATCAGGTTCTCCAGCTGCTCCGCCATGGCATTGACGTCCCTCGTCAGGCCGGAGAGCTCCTCCACGGGAACTGTCGTCACGCGGGCCTGCAGATTTCCTGCGGCCAGCTCCTTGGTGAACTGTTCCAGGTGTCCGATCGCCATCCGGACGGACTTCTCCTGCTGTTTTCCCGCCCAGCCGGTCAGAAACACCGACCCGAGGATAAGCAGGACGCTGAGGCCGGCGACATACCGGAACATGTGGTTGAACTGCTCATTTTTCCGGTTGGCCTCCACCGCCTCATCCTCGATGAACGCCTCCAGCATGTTGCCGATCAGGCTGGCGACGGAGCGCACCTCCTCCAGCGTCCCCTCGCTGACCGTCACCGGAACCGACTCATCCTCCATCTCCTTCTCGATCTGGTCCGCGTAGGAGGCCAGCGTATCCATGGTCCTCCGGGCGACCAGGATCCGTGATCCGGCGTCATTCCCGGCCTGCTGAAGGAAACTGTCCAGCTCTTCGTTGACCTGCCGGATGGTCTCGTCCACCCCGCTCCCGGCATAGCTGCTCCTGCCCGCGATCACGGACCAGAGCTTTTCCGGGATCTCTTCCTCCACCACCGGACGCAGGGCCGCCACATCACCCATCAGCGAGACGGACTGCTGGAAAGACACCGCGTACCAGGCCGTGACCACAAGGCTCGTCACGGCGGGGATCATCAGGATAAACATGATCAGCCGGATAAAAAACCGAAGCTGGCCGGCCAGGCTCTTTCCCTGCCTGTTTTCTTTTCTCTGTTCTTCTCTGTTCATGATGCAGTCCTGTCAGTACCCCCGCGGCTCCAGGCCGCTCAGGTCATCATACTCGGTAAAGCAGACTTCATCCGGATGGCTTACCCGCGAATAGTCTTTTCCGCTGACGATCCGCTCCGCCAGATCCATCACGGCGTCCCCCAGCATCGGCGAGCACTCGACCACGCAGTTGATCCGGCCCTCCTTCAGCAGGTCGATCGCCGCCTGCTCCCCGTCGACGGAAATGATCACAATGTCCTCGCCGGGACGGATGCCGTTTTCCTCCATCACCTCGATGGCGCCCAGCGTCATGGCGTCATTGTGCGAGTAAAGCACATCGATCTGGTCCGGATATTTCTTCAGCAGGTTCTGCATGCACTCTCTGCCCTTCGAGCGCAGGAAATCGCCGGAGACCGTCTCCAGCACTTCAAAGCGGTCGTCCCGGTCGATCAGGTCATGGAAGCCTTGGTACCGGCTGATCATCGGGCTTGATCCTTCCGTCCCGGACAGCTCCGCGATCCGGATCTTTTCACGGCCGTCCGCCATCAGCTCCTCGGCCTTCTTCTGCAGATATTTCGCCGCCTTCACGCCCTCAAGGTAATGATCCGGGCCGATGTAGGCCGTATACAGATCCGAATCCTTGATATTGATCACGCGGTCCATCATGATCACCGGAATGCCCGCGTCCTTCGCCTCCTGCAGGACATTTGTCCAGCCGTCCTCCACGATCGGCGCGAATACGATCACATCCACCCGGTAGGCAATAAAGGAACGGATCGCGGCGATCTGGTTCTCCTGCTTCTGCATGCCGTTATCCACCACCAGGCTGATCCCGTGTTCCTTTGCGGCGCGCTCCATGCTCGCCGTATTGCCGAGCCGCCAGGCGCTCTCGCTGCCCAGCTGGGAAAAGCCGATCACCAGTCCCGCCTGTTCCTGCGGCGCCTGTTCCGTACTGCCCTCTTCCTTCTTTCCCGCGCCGGTGCAGCCCGACAGCAGCAGGCACACCGCTGCCAGAATACAAAAAAGCAGGCTCCGTTCCACCCTTCGCATTGCAGAACGCACCTGCCGGCAACCTCTTCGCATGACGATTTCTCCCTCCTGCATGACTGATCTATGCCCGACTAATCTATGCATGACTGGTCTGTTCATGACTGGCCTAAACAGGATTCTACTATATCCGCCGGACAGCGTCAAC
>CAMOKZ010000145.1 GCA_946618155.1 uncultured Lachnospiraceae bacterium
GGAGAGTGGCTGGAGCGCCATGACGAGGCGGAAGCCGCCGAGGTGGTCCGCTACGCCGGGGAGAAGGGAATCAACATCATCGACTGCTGGATGCCGGACCCGAAATCCCGGGATATCCTCGGCATGGGCATGGAAGGGAACCGGGAAAACTGGATCGTCCAGGGGCACATCGGTTCTACATACCAGAACGGGCAGTATGTCCGGACGAGGGACATGAAGTATGTGGTGCCGGCCTTTGAGGATCTGCTGCGGCGCCTGAAAACAGACTACATCGACCTCGGCATGATCCATTACGTGGACACGCAGGAGGACTGGGACAAATGCATGAACACGGACTACATCAGCTATGTCCGTGACCTGCACGCGCGCGGGGTGATCCGCCACATCGGTCTTTCCACGCACAATCCCAGGATCGCGAAGCAGGCGGTAGAGAGCGGGTTTATCGAGATGATCCTGTTCTCCATCAATCCCGCCTTTGACATGCGCCCCGCGACGGATGACCTGGATTCCATGTTCGCGGGCTACGACGGGACGGATTACGCGGGCATCGACCCGGAGCGCGCCGCCCTCTATCAGCTCTGTGAGGAGAAGGACGTGGGCATCACGGTGATGAAGGGCTTTTTCGGCGGAAGACTCTTTGACGCGGAGACTTCCCCCTTCGGCACCGCGTTCACGCCGCTGCAGTGCATCCACTATTCCCTGACCAGGCCGGGCGTATGTTCCATCCTCGGCGGATATGAAACAAAGGAGCAGGTGGATGAGGCCGTCTCCTACGAGACGGCGACGGACGACGAGAAGGACTACGCCTCCGTCATCGCCGGGGCGCCGCTGCACGCCTACAGCGGGCAGTGCACCTACTGCGGGCACTGCAGGCCGTGCCCGATGAACATCGATATCGCCATGGTCAACAAATTCTATGACCTGGCGGCCGCACAGCCGACCGTTCCGGAGAGCGTGAAGGAGCACTACAGGGCGCTCGGCGTGACCGCGTCCGCCTGCGTCGGCTGCAGGGGATGCGAGAGCCGATGTCCCTTCGGCGTGCAGGTGGCGGAGCGGATGGAAAAGACCGCCGCGCTGTTCGGCTGCTGAGAAAAAAATGAATGATCCTGACGGAAAAGGCAGAAAGGGAGCCGCTGCGCTTTTGATGGCGCGGCGGCTCCCTGCTGTACAGAATGTTGTCCTGAATGATTTTCCTGAATGGTCTGCCTGTGCGATATGTTATCTTCCGGTGACCTCATCGTAGGCGCTCAGCACTTCCTTCTCCGGTTCCGGAGTCAGGCGGCTGACCACGAGGTTCACGACCAGCGCGATGAGGAAGGCGGGAAGCAGCTCATAGATGGCCCAGGCGCCGCCCATCGGGGCGATGGCGAACTTCCAGATGAAGATCATGGCGCCGCCGGCGATCATGCCGGCCAGCGCGCCCTGGCGCGTGGAGCGGCGGTCGAAGAGGGCGAGCAGCATGGCGGGACCGAAGGCCGCGCCGAAACCTGCCCAGGCGAAGGAGACAACACGGAATACCGAGCTGTCCGGGTTCCAGGCAAGGATCAGGGCGACCAGGGCGATGCCGACGACCGTGGTCCTGGCGGCGATCATGGTCGCCGTCTCGGAAAGCTTAATGCCGAAGAAATCCTGCATCAGGTCCTGGGAGACACTGGAGGAAGCGGCCAGCAGCTGGGAGTCCGCGGTGGACATCGTCGCTGCCAGGATACCGGCGAGGATGATGCCGGCCATCAGGGCGAAGATGAAGCCGTGGCGGCTCATCAGGTCCGCAAGCTTGATGATGATCGTCTCGGACTCGGAACTTGAGCCGAGCATCGGGATCTTGCCGGTGACGGAGACGCTGTAGCCGATGATGCCGATGAAGACAGCGATTGCCATGGAGAGCACGACCCAGATGGAAGCGATGCGGCGGGAGAGCGTCAGCTCTTTTTCCTCGCGGATCGCCATAAAGCGCAGCAGGATGTGCGGCATGCCGAAATACCCGAGGCCCCAGGCCAGGGTGGAGACGATCGGCAGGAAGCCGAAGCTGCCGGCGGTGCCGGAAGCGGCGTCATAGCCCTGGGTCAGGCTGAGATATCCGGGCAGCTGGCGGGCGTTATCGGCAACGGCGCCGAGGCCGCCGGCCTGGGAGATGCCGAAGAACACGATGACGACCAGCGCGATGGTCATGAAAATACTCTGCACAAGGTCGGTCGTGGACACGGCCAGGAAGCCGCCGAGCACGGTGTAGGTGATGATGATGACCGCGCCGAAGACCATGGCGATGTGGTATTCCACGCCGAACAGGCTGTTGAACAGGGTGCCGACCGCCTTAAAACCGGAAGCCGTGTAGGGAATAAAGAAGATGATGATAACCAGCGCCGCCGCCAGGGAGAGCAGGTGCTTTTTGTCCTGATAGCGGGTGGCGAAAAATTCCGGTACGGTGAAGGCGCCGATGCGGGCAGAATAGCGGCGCAGCCGTCTGGCGACGATCAGCCAGTTGAGGTAGGTGCCGACGGCAAGACCGATCGCCGTCCAGCCGACCTCCGCGACGCCGGCGAAGTAGGCCAGGCCCGGCAGGCCCATCAGCAGGTAACTGCTCATATCGGAGGCCTCCGCGCTCATAGCGGTGACGATGGGGCCGAGGCTCCTGCCGCCGATGTAGAAATCCTCTGAGGAGGAAGTGCTCTTTTTGCTGAAGGCCGCGCCGATGATCAGCATGGCGCCCAGATAGAGCAGGATCGTGACGATAATGATGATCTGTGCACTTGTCATAACGGTTGGTTCCTTTCTGTTTATTTCTGAAAACTGCATGATTATACCATATAAATGACTAGAACAAAATACAGAACGGTGTACAGAATGAAAACAGAATAAAAAGAAAGCCTGCATTCCATAAATACCGGAAATACAGGCTTTGCAGGAAGATACGAAACCAGAATGTCGGATGAACGGCGGAAAGAAAACTGAAAATACTACTGCTTTGAAGCAAAAGTCTGCAGATAGGCGGGGGTCATCCGGTCCGTCCAGGCAACGAGGGAATAGTCGCCGCCGGTCAGGCACCAGTCGTACATGAGGGCCCGCTCCCAGAGCGCATAGGCGCGCACGATCTCACCCTCCGTCATGTCGGTGCGCAGCTGGCCTTTTTTCTGTCCTTCCCGCACGATCCTGCGCAGCAGCCTGAAATAGAAGCGGCCGCCGTCCAGCAGGTGCTTCTCCCCATGGGCCGTCAGCTGGGTGGCCAGAAGCCGGGTCAGCAGTTCCATGGAAATGCTTTCCTCGATCATGGCAAAGAGCTCGTGGTTGAGCCAGATCAGGGCCTCGACGGCGGAGGATTCCGGCGTGATCTGCTTTGCCAGCTGCTCGTACTTGTCGTCGAAGAGGTAGGCGAGCGTCCCGACCAGAGCGTCCTTGCCCTGAAAATAATGGTAGAAGGAGCCGCGGGAGGTCTGGGACTCAAAGACGATGTCCTCCACCGTGGTGGCGTCGTATCCGTTCTGGTAGAAAAGCTTCCAGGCGGCGGCAATGATGCGGCCGCGGGTGTTCCGGTCATTCTTTTTCGGCATGGGCTGTTCCTCTGTGGTGGAAAGATGGCTGCACAGGCCGGCGTATCCGGCCCTCCGGCGCTTTATCCAAGAGTAACCTGTCTTCCTTTCGTCTGTCAAGAGCGCCGCCGGCAGGGCGGAAGCCGCTGAAGAAAAAATGACAACATATCATGGGAGATGTGAGGAAAGAGATTGAATCAGTATAGGAATCATGCTATCATTTCATTGTCTGATAATTCAGGCAAACGTCAGATAAATATGAGGGTTAAAGGAGGGAGAAGGCATGAAAAAGACAACAGGTATCCTTCTTGCAGGGATACTTTCCGTATGCATGGCCGGCGGAGCGCTGGCTGCAGAAGAAACGGGCGTTGATGAGATCGCTCTGCTGGAGCAGAGAATGATCCAGTTGTATCAGGGCTATCAGTACCTGGCGGAGGATAACGGCGTCGACCGCATCCTGGATCTGTCCGGGCTGGAGGGAGAGAACAGGGACATTCTGGCAGACGGGTTCGCGGCGGTCAGTTCGTTCTTTGAGCAGGGAGAAAAGGAAACGGAGCTGGAGGAAGAACTCCAGGAAGCAGATGATACCGACATCCGGCTCGCCAATCTGGAGAGCATGCTGGACGCCGTAGATGAGATCATCTTCCCCTTCGAGCCTTTTACCACCGATTTTGATGAGGATATCCCCGAGGATGTCTATGAGGCGGCCACCGAAGAGATGACCGAACCGGAGGAGGCGCCGATGGTGGAAATGTCGGAGCGCGAGATGCGCATTGAGCAGCTGGATACCGGAATTACCACCGGCGAGATCGTACTGGCCTTCCTGCAGAATACCCTGCAGCCGGTGACCGACAGAAGCATGCCGGGCATGGAGGGCGAGACGGAGGTTGCTGCCGGTTAAGAAAGAAAACCGCTGCAAGGGTTATAATTCGGAAAGGGAGGTAAGAGAGATGAATACTGCCGGTAAAGCACGCCGGGCGGCAGGCGTCCTGTTCGCCGCCATCCTGCTGGTTCTGTGCATGTCGCTCACGGCATGGGCAGACTATGAGTACAAATACTGCGTCACCGATATGAACTTCCGCAGCGCGCCGAGCCTGAGCGGGCCGATCATCGGCTCCGTGCCCAAGGGCGCCAAGGTCTATTTCCTGCATGCGGTAAGCGACTGGGATTATATTTTCTACAACAGCACCTACGGCTACATTCACGGCGGCAACCTGTCGTACTCCGCGCCCGCGTCGGCGCCGGCTTCGGCCCCTGCCGCCTCATCGCCCACCTATTCAGGCGCGGTCTATACGGTCAAAGTACCCTCCGGGTACCTGGCGCTGCGCTCCGCCCCCGCCTACTCTTCGGCGAACGAGATCGGCAAGCTGTGGACAGGCGATGTGGTCTCCCTGATCAACACAGATAACCCCAAGTACTGGATCGTCTATGCGCCGAGCCTGGGCATGAGCGGCTATGTCAACAAGGACTATCTGTATTATACGGAAGTATCCACGTCATCCGCCGCTGTTCCCTCCAGCTCATCGAGCTCGTCCAGTTCGTCCAGTTCGTCGAGCTCATCCGAGGTATGGTATTCAAAGGTGAGTTCCGGGTACCTGGCGCTGCGCACGGCCATGGCGTACGACTACAGCAACGAGATCGGCAAGCTCTACAACGGGACCGAGGTAAAGGTCATCTCCAAGCCCGGCACGGATTACTGGTATGTCTACGTGCCGTCGCTCGGCCTGAACGGCTATGTGAACAAGAATTATCTGGTCAAGAGCTATTCGTCTGCGGTCTCCAGCTCGAGCTCGTCCAGTTCGTCCAGCTCGTCCAGCAGCTCTTCGTCATCCGCCACCAAGACGGTCAGCGTCGCTTCCGGCTATCTTGCCCTGCGCACCGCGCCGGCTTACGATTACACGAACGAGATCGGCAAGCTCTGGACAGGCAACAAGGTCCAGGTATACAGCTACAGCGGAGGCTATGCCTACGTATACGCGCCGTCGCTCGGCCTTTACGGCTATGTGAACGCCAGCTATATCTATTGAT
>CAMOKZ010000146.1 GCA_946618155.1 uncultured Lachnospiraceae bacterium
TGCGCCGGCATGGCATTACCAGGATCTCGATCAATCCGCAGACCATGAACCAGAAGACGCTGGATCTGATCGGCAGGCTGCACACGGTGGAGCAGATCCGGGAGACCTTTGCCATGGCCCGGCAGATGGGATTTGACAACATCAATACCGATCTGATCGTCGGCCTGCCCGGCGAGGGCATGGAGCAGGTGCGGCACACCATGGAGGAGATCAGGGCCCTCGACCCGGACAGCGTTACGGTGCATTCCCTCGCGATGAAGCGCGCGGCGCGCCTGCATCTGTTCAAGGAGCAGTGGCAGGGGATATCCTTCACGAACAGCAGCGAGATCATGGATATGACCGCGAAGAGCTGTATGACAGCAGGGCTTTATCCCTACTACCTGTACCGGCAGAAGGATATGGCCGGCAACTTTGAAAACGTGGGCTACGCCAGGGACGGCAAGGCATGCCTGTACAACATCCTGATCATGGAGGAGGTGCAGAGCATCCTGGCGCTGGGCGCGGCCGGATCGACCAAACTGGTCTATGATAAGGAACACATCGAGAGAGTTGAAAATGTAAAAGATGTCAGGTCCTACTTAGACCGGATAGACGAGATGATCGAACGCAAACGCATCGGGATCGGAAAGTGGAGGCAGCATGGGGGAGAACAGGGACAGCGGTGACAGACTCCGGATCCTTCGCCTGAGCCTTCCTGCGGAGATCAGCCACGGCCTTGCGGTGAGTGAGCTGAGCGTGAGGGTGGCCAGGAAGCTGGGCCTGTCAGATGAGGTCTGCCACGATCTTGCCATCGCCGGTTTCCTGCACGATATCGGCAAGCTGCAGCTGCGCCGCATGATCGACGACCAGCAGAGCCAGCCCCTGGTCATCGAGGAGCTCAAGGCGGTCAGGATGCATGCGGATCTGAGCGCGAAGATCCTGCGGGAAAAGGGCTACCCCGAACACATTTGCCATTGGGTGCACTGCCACCATGAGAACTGTGACGGTTCCGGTTATCCCTGCAATCTCGTCAGGGAGCAGATCCCCTTCGAGGCGAGGATCATCCGGGTCTGTGATGTTTTCGCCGCCCTGACGGCGAGACGGCCCTACCGCGAGGCGTTTGAGCCCGAGGCTGCGGCCGCGGCGATGATCGAAGAGATCAAGTACTATGATATGAAAGTTTTCCTGGCGTTCCTGCAGGTGATCCACGGGGACGATCTGGAGAAGATACTGGACAGCAGAGAGAGACGCGAACACATCGCGGCCCTTCTCGAAGAAAAAACGGAGGAATGAGGAAATGGCAGAGTCAATGCAGGGCCTGAAAAGGACCCACCGGTGTGCCGAGGTCACGCCGGACGATATCGGCAGAGAGGTCACACTGATGGGCTGGACCCAGAAGAGAAGAAATCTGGGCAGCCTGATCTTTGTCGATCTGAGAGACCGTTCCGGTCTGATGCAGATCGTGTTTGACGAAAATGATATCGGAAAAGAGGGATTTGAGAAGGCGGGGACGATCCGCAGCGAGTATGTGCTTGCCGTGACCGGCCGGGTGGAAAAGCGCGGCGGCGCCGTCAATGAAAAGCTCGCGACGGGACAGATCGAGGTCCGCGCCCTCTCCCTGCGCATCCTCTCCGAGGCGCAGACGCCGCCCTTCCCCATCGAGGCGGACAGCCAGACCAAGGAAGAGCTGCGCCTGAAATACCGCTATCTTGACCTGCGCAGGCCGGATATCCAGCGCAACCTGATGGTCAAGAGCCGTGTGATGAGCCTCGCCCGCAGCTTTATGGCAAATGAGGGCTTCCTCGAGATCGAGACGCCCATCCTGGGCAAGAGCACGCCGGAGGGCGCCAGGGACTATCTTGTTCCCAGCAGAATCTATCCGGGCAGCTTCTTCGCCCTGCCCCAGTCCCCGCAGCTCTTCAAGCAGCTGCTGATGTGCTCGGGCTATGACCGCTATTTCCAGATCGCCAGATGCTTCCGCGATGAGGACCTGCGCGCGGACCGCCAGCCGGAATTCACGCAGATGGATATGGAGCTCTCTTTTGTTGATATCGATGATGTTCTCGATGTGAATGAGAGACTTCTCGCCTATCTGTGGAAAGAGATCCTGGGCGTGGAGATCAAGCTCCCGCTTCGCCGCATGACCTGGGCGGAGGCAATGGACCGCTTCGGTTCCGACAAGCCTGACCTGCGCTTCGGCATGGAGCTGTGCGATGTCTCCGAAGTAGTGCGCAACTGCGGCTTCGGCGTATTCTCCGGTGCCGTCGCGAACGGCGGTACGGTACGCGGCATCAACGTAAAGGGACAGGCTTCGATGCCGCGCAAGAAGATCGATCAGCTGACCGAATTCGTCAAGGGCTACGGCCTGCGCGGACTCGCCTATATGGCAGTGGAGCCCGACGGCAGCGTCAAGTCCTCCTTCGCCAAGTTCCTGACGCCCGAAGAGATCGAGGCCCTCAAGAGCGCGATGGCAGCCGAGCCCGGGGACCTTCTCCTGTTCGGCGCCGATAAGCTGAAGCTGTGCCGCGAGACCATGGGCGCTCTGCGCTGCGAGCTGGCCAGAAGACTTGATCTGATCGATCCCTCCCGTTTTGAATTCCTCTGGGTGGTGGAATTCCCGCTTCTCGAGTGGAGCGAGGAAGAGAACCGGTTTACGGCGATGCACCATCCCTTCACGATGCCGATGGAAGAGGACTGGGGCTATATCGATTCCGATCCCGGAAGAGTGCGCGCGAAGGCCTACGATATCGTGCTCAACGGCACGGAGCTGGGCGGCGGCAGCGTTCGTATCCACCAGAACGATATCCAGGAGAAGATGTTCGAGGCCCTCGGCTTTACCAAGGAGCAGGCACAGGAGCAGTTCAGCTTCCTGCTGGATGCCTTTAAATACGGCGTTCCGCCTCACGCAGGACTGGCCTACGGCCTGGACCGCGTGGTCATGCTGATGCTCGGTCTCGACAACATCCGCGACGTGATCGCGTTCCCGAAGGTCAAGGATTCCTCCGACCTGATGACCCAGGCTCCGGCGCCGGTCTCCGACGCGCAGCTCAAAGAGCTTGGCATCTCGGCTTCGGCCCCGGTCAAGGGTGCGGACGCCGGCGAGGACAAGGCCGAATAAGCGAAAGAATTTCAAGCGTCAATAACTCAATAAGCAAAGCCCCGCGGCGAGCCGCGGGGCTTTCGTCTGGCAATGCGGTTTTCGGCGGATCAGGCGGATCGGTCAGCTGCCTGCCTCGGCAAACTCCTCGAGGGAGCTGGCCAGGCCGCCGCACATGGCGTCGATGACGGCTTCGTCGATCTCGGGTTTCCAGAAGTGGCCGTCGTTTTTCAGACGCATGACGGCGGTCGTCTCGGTCTGTGACGCCTTCTCCCTGAGTGCTTCCAGAAGATAGGCGGCGGAATCGTCCGCGAGGGCGGCGGCGCCGTTGGTGATGTTTTCCGGATCGGATGCGTAGGCCAGAAGGTCTTCGCGGTAGGCCGCGAGGACATCGTGCAGATCGACGCTGGTAAAGGTGACCTCGGCCTGTGCCCGGTCGCCCTCCTCTTCGCAGGAGAGCAGCTTGCAGGAGAAGCAGTCGCAGAGGCGGGTAAAGTATTCCAGATCGATCTCTTCCGCCAGGGTCTCGCTCCCTGTATCGAACAGGTCATGGACGCCGAGCCATTCGATCCAGTCCCGGGGGGAGAGGGCTTCGAACTGTTCCAGCTGGATCCCGGCTACCTCCTCGGCGGAGAGCAGGTGCGGATCGTTCATATGGGTGATGAAGCGGCTGACCAGTTCGTCCTCGAGGGTCTCATCGGCCACGATCGTCCAGTCTTTGTTGTTTTCCCTGGAAAGGCGGAATACGGCCTGGGTCACGCCGGTCTCGTAGGTGTGCGAATCCAGGGTATCTTTCAAAAGGGTGAAGTAATTGCCCAGGGCTGCGGGCGCGGAAATGTTCGGATCGAGGGAAAGGCTTGTTTCGGTAAGAGAAAGGCAGAGATCCCGGGCAAGGGCGTGTGTATCGATATTCGTGATATCGACGATAACCTCGGCGTCGTCGCCGCGGATCTGCTCGGAAACGATACGGAAGCGGAAATTACCGAAAAAGGCGCGGATGGCCGCGGCGGCATCCTGATTGTTCGCTGTGGACGCGGCCTGGGCCGGCAGGAGATCGTCGTAGGAGAGGATGCTTTCGATCGCGCCCTCGTCGAGCTCCTGGATGAGGTTCAGTTCGTTCTTTACCGTTGTGGAAGGGCTCACGAGCTCTTCGTGCTTGCGGAAAGAAAGCATGCCGGCGAGCAGAAGCTGGACCAGCAGAATGAGGGGAACGCCTGCGGTAAAGGCCAGATGGCGCGTTTTGTGGCGCAGTAAATACATTGCTATCAGCGTGCCGATGCTGCCGCCGATAACAGCTATGCCAAGCAGGACTTTTTCCGGGATGCGCCAGCCGTGTCTGCGGGCGGCGCGCTTATCGAACCACATCAAAAGGAACCCGATCAGGTTCACAAATGCGATGTATTCGATCAGAATGATACGCATAGATTTCCTTTCTTTCCCCTTTCTCACAGTTTATACGAAATTACTAGAAATGTCAATTTGTTGCATCCGGCCCCCCGGTTTCCGGAAGGGTTCCTTAAGTTTTCCGAAACACTTAAGATTTTATTTCTGTACTTTTACAAAGGCAGATGATAATATACAGTTGCTTTTACTATGGATATGAGAGGCACTTTATAATATGAAGAAAGCGATCATCACCGTGCTCGTCCTGGCACTGCTGGGCGGGGCAGGGTATGGACTGTATGAATACAAATTAAAGGATATGCTCGGGCAGGGGGAGCGCGTCTCCTCCACCAGCGAGGACGCGGTCTATGTCGATTCCGTCTCCATTCTGGCGGGGCTCGGCAATGACAGCGCGCAGATCTCCCGCTACGCCGGCATCGTGGAACCGCAGAAGACGCTGGAGATCAAGCTGGAGTCCGAGCGGACGGTCGCGGAATGCTTTGTCTCCGTTGGCGACGAAGTAAAGGCGGGTCAGAAGCTGTTTGTCTACGATGTGACCGAGGCCGAGGACAAGCTGGAGCAGGCGCAGATCGAGCTGGAGAAGTGCGACATCGATATCGAGTCTGCCCAGGCCCGCAAGGCGCAGTATGAACAAGAGCTGGCCAAGGCTTCAGCGGATGACAAGCTGACGCTGCAGACGCAGATCCTCACCGAGGAGACGTCGGTCAAGACGAGCCAGTACGAGAAGAAAACGAAGGAAGCCGAGATCAAGCAGCTCCAGGAGACGATCGCGAACGCGGAGGTCTTCTGCGAGATGGACGGCGTGATCAAGTCGATCAGCGAGGGCGAAGAGGACGGATCGGAGAATACGACCTCCGGCGGGACGGTCTATATGACCATCCTGGCCCTGGGCGACTACCGCATCAAGGGGACGGTCAACGAGCAGAATATCAACAGCATCTGGGAAGGCATGGAAATGCTCATCCACTCCCGGCTTGACGAGGGCGTGCTCTGGCACGGGACGATCACGGAGATCAACCGGGATTCCGGCAGCAGCAACTCAGGCAATTC
>CAMOKZ010000147.1 GCA_946618155.1 uncultured Lachnospiraceae bacterium
GGGGCTGCCGCAGTGCGACAGCCCCGGCATGCAGCGCAGGGATCTTTTCTTTAAAACACTCCGCCGATCAGCACGATCAGCACAATGACCGGCAGAACAAAGGTCATATATCCTCTCATCCATCCGGTGATCTTCAGGCCCCTGCCGGTGTTGGCCTCCTTCGTGAACTTATCCCATCCCCAGCCGTAGCGCAGGGTGCAGAAAAGCACGAAGATCAGGGAGCCGCCCGGAAGCAGCAGATTGCTGACGATATAGTCCTCCAGGTCCATGATCCCGGAATCCGGACCAAGCGGGTGAACGCCGGACCAGATATTCATTCCGAAAACGCAGGGCAGCGAGAGCACGAGCATGCAGACTGTGCAGATCAGTCCCGTTTTCTTTCTGTCCCATCCGGTCAGATCCATCACACAGGCCATGATGTTCTCAAACACCGCGAGCACCGTGGAGAGGGCCGCGAAGGACATGAAGACGAAAAACAGGCTTCCCCACACTCTGCCCAGCGGCATGTGGTTAAAAATGTTCGGCAGCGTGACAAAGATGAGTCCCGGGCCCTGACCGGGCTCGACGCCGTAGGCGAAGCAGGCCGGGAAGATGATCAGTCCGGAGACCAGCGCCACGAAGGTATCCAGCAGGCCGACATTGACCGACTCGCCCAGCAGCGCACGGTCCCTGCCGATATAGCTGCCGAAGATGGCCATGGAGCCCACGCCGAGGCTCAGGGTAAAGAAGGCCTGGTTCATCGCCGCCGAGATCACGTTCATCGTGCCCTCCGCGCGCATCCTGCCCAGGTCCGGAAGCAGGTAGAACTTCAGTCCCTCTGCGCCGCCCTTCAGGAAGATGCTGTTTACGGCAAGAATCACCATGATTCCCAGCAGGAGGAGCATCATGACCTTGGTCACGCGCTCAAGCCCTGACTGCAGGCCTTTGGAACAGACATAGAAGCCCAGGATGACCACGATCGCCACCGCCACCGACTGCTGCACCGGATCCGCCTTCATGCCGGCGAACACGCCCGCAACGGCTTCCGCATCCATGCCATCAAACACGCCCACGAGGCTCTTGACAAAGTAGAGCAGCATCCACCCCGCCACCGTCGTGTAGAACATCATCAGGATGATATTGCCCACCAGGCAGACGATCCCGTGAATATGCCAGCTTGACCCCTTCTTTTCCAGCATCTGGTACATTTTTACCGGGCTCTTTGCCGCCGCCCGGCCCATGGCGAACTCCATGGTCATGACCGGGATGCCCAGAATAACCAG
Organism: uncultured Lachnospiraceae bacterium; assembly: GCA_946618155.1. Taxonomy (GTDB): domain Bacteria; phylum Bacillota; class Clostridia; order Lachnospirales; family Lachnospiraceae; genus CAMOKZ01. The sequence goes on from CAMOKZ010000147.1 coordinate 1,263, forward strand.
AAAGACCAGATAGACGAGGACAAATGCGCCTCCGCCGTACTTTCCGGTCAGATAGGGGAATTTCCATACATTGCCAATGCCGATCGCGCAGCCCGCGCTGAGCAGGATAAATCCCAGCCGGCTGCCGAGCGTTTCTCTTTCCATGTCTGCAGTTCTCCTTACGTTTTTATTTTGCTTTCTTTTTGTCGCCCTCGATCATCGCCAGCGCGCCGTAGAGGTTGGAATCGTCTCCCAGCTCGGCGATCTTCAGGTCCACCGTGGAGCGGATGGACGGCATGCAGTACCGGTCGACCTCGGCGAGGATCTTATCCAGGAAGATCTGGCCAACGGCCTCGATCACGCCGCCGCCGTACACGACAAGGTCCGGGCTGATCGTATTGATCAGGTTGCCGGTCCCGACCGCCAGGTAATGGCAGGCCCTGTCCACGGCCTCCATCGCCACCGCATCCTCCGCTTCAAGCGCCTTCTTTAAGGATTTGCTCTTGAAGACCTCATTGACCAGCTGATCCTCCATCATGGACTTTCTGCCGCGTCCGACCTGCTGGCGGATATAGGCGGTCATGCCTTTCTTGCTGGAGAAGGCCTCCAGGCAGCCCCGCTGTCCGCATCCGCACAGCGGTCCCTCGGGATCGAGGATCATGTGGCCGTACTCCGCAGCCTTGAACTCGTTGCCCGTGAACAGCTTGCCGTTCAGGATCAGGCCGCCGCCCATGCCGGTGCCGACAAACAGGCCCACGATATTTTTGTATCCCCTGCCTGCGCCGTACTTGTACTCACCCAGCACGCCTACGTTCACGTCATTGCCGATATAGAAAGGCACGCCGAACTTCTTCTCGATCGGGGTCCGGATATCGTAATTCCTCCAGGGCAGGTTCGGCGAGAAAAGCACAATGCCGGTCTCCGAGTTGACGACGCCCGGCGCTCCGGCGGAGATGGCGTGGATCTGGTCCCTCTTCAGTCCGGACTCATTGATCATTTCCTCCACGACGCTGATGATCACCTTCTCGATATTCTGGGAATCGTCACCATCCGCTTTGGTCTTTTTCTTCAGCCTGTAGGTGATCTTGTTCTTGCTGTCGAAGATCGCGCCAAGCACCTTTGTGCCCCCGATATCGAGGCAAATGTTGTACGTTCCGGCCATTGCAGTTCTCCTTTCCTCTTTTTCTTCATGACGTGTCCGGTGTTTCCTGTTGCCGGCCTTCCCTTCAGGAAGCCGTTATCCGCCTGATCAGGCGGTGTTTTCCTTCCCGCGCCTCAAACACGCGGATCTCACAGTTGTGGGGCTTGGGCCTCCACATCAGGCCGTCCGGGCGGTCCGAAAGATAACCGCTGAGGGCCCGCATAATGCCGCCGTGGCAGGCGACCAGCACATTCTCGCAGGGCATCTTCTCCAGCTCCTGCAGAAAAGACGCAGCCCGCCGGGCAAGGGAAGCCGTCGTCTCAACGCCCCGGGGCGCCGGAAAGATCTCCGGCAGGGCCCAGTACAGCGTCATGGCAGGGCCGAGAAGAAGATAGTTTCTCTTTTCATAGGGGCCGAAGTCCGCCTCGATCAGGCGCTCATCCGTCAGGACCTGCTGCTCATCCACACCGCCGATGATCGCGCCGGTGCGGCGCGCCCTGACCAGCGGACTGGCGTAGACGGCGTCAAAGCGGATATCCCCTATCCTTGCGCGCGCCTCCTGTGCCTGCCTTATCCCGGTCTCATTGAGCGGCTGATCCGTCCGCCCCTGCATGAGCCGGTGCAGGTTCAGGTCCGTCTGCCCGTGGCGGGTGACCCAGATCTTCATAAGACGCCGAAGCCTTCCATGGCCGCGCGCAGTCTCTGCTTTCCGGCCTCGCTCATCGGAATGAGCGGAAGCCGCGGCGCGCCGACCGCATAGCCCTGCATCTGCAGCGCTGCCTTGACCGGAATGGGGTTGACCTCGCAGAACAGCGCCTTGCACAGTTCAAGGGCCTTAAGCTGCAGGGCGCAGGCTTCACTGCATTTGCCCTCCAGATACAGCGAGACGATATCGTGGGCCTGGCGCGGCGCCACGTTTGCCAGCACCGAGATCACGCCGATTCCGCCCAGAGAGCAGATCGGGACGATCTGGTCATCGTTGCCGGAATAGATATCAAAGCAGCCGTCCTGGAAAGCCTCCGTGGCGGCAAGCTCCGCGACCTGGGAGATGTTTCCGCTGGCCTCTTTGATCGCCTGCACGTTTTCCGTATCCCTGGCCAGTCTTGCCATGGTGGCAGGCTGAATGTTCGTCCCCGTTCTGGACGGCACATTGTAAATGATGCAGGGCAGCTTTGTGGAGCCCGCGATCTCGCGGTAATGCGCGTAAAGGCCGTCCTGGGTCGTCTTGTTGTAATAGGGCGTGACCAGAAGAACAGCGTCGGCGCCGAGTTTTTCCGACTCCTGCGTCATCATGACCGCATGCGCCGTGTTGTTTGAACCGGTGCCGGCGATCACGGGAACTCTTCCTTTGACGATCTCCACTGCTCTGCGGATCGCCAGCAGATGTTCGTCATCCTCCAGTGTGGGTGCTTCTCCGGTCGTTCCGCAGATAATGAAGGCGTCGGTTCCTCCTTTGATCTGATCCTCGATCAGCGCCTCAAGGACGTTAAAATCCACCTCTCCGTTTTCTTTCATCGGCGTCACGAGCGCGACACCGGAACCCTTAAAGATAGACATCATACACCTCCGTTTACATTTTTCCTGATTATGAAAAAAGCCGGACGTTCCGGCCATCTCTGCAGCTTTATCTTACCATAGCGGCCGTGCCCTGTCAAAATTGTTCTTATGTACTATCCGCGCGGCTGATGAAAGTAGTAACGCCGGATCAGAATATCATTGATGGGATCGAAGCCCTGGCGGAGGAGGACAGCCGTTCCTTCAGCCAGTATGTCAATATTGTTCTGCCTTTTGTGCTGCCGGTATTTGCGGATGACCCGCAGCAGAGGGTGTATGTATCCTCCGCGCTGACCGTCTCAACACTCGTCGCGATTGCCGGCTTTGCCGTGCTGGCCGCGGTGGGCATTTAGGGAATCCGAAACGCCGCAGGCTTTGTGACCGGCCTGCGGCGTTTCTGTATATCCTGTAAAAAAGCACCAATTTACAGCTCTCTATTCTCCTGTCTGCGGGACCCGTTTCCGAGTCCCGCGGTCTCCGTATATCAGTCTAATGCCGCAAGGCCGGCTTCCGCTACGGAAGTATCCTCAGCAACGCTGCCGCCGGATACACCGATGCCGCCGATCTGCACGCCTTCCTCGTTGTAGATGGGAATGCCGCCGCCGAATTCTACAATGCGGCCGGCATGCTGCACGGCAACGCCCTGCAGCTCTGCGCCTTCAACAGCAAGATCCTTCACGTCCGCACTCGGCATCTTCAGGGAAACAGCAGTAAATGCCTTGTTGGGCGAGATCTCAAGGCTGGCCAGCAGAGAGTTCTCCATTCTGTGAAGAAGTACAAGGTTGCCGCCCATGTCGCACACGCTGATTACCATCGGGACGTTGATCTCGACAGCCTTCTCCTGCGCGGCCTGTACCATAAGCATTGCCTTGTCAAGAAGTTCTCCGCCGGAAGCAGTCAGCTCGGGATCCACTCCCTCTTCATAGGCTGCAAGGCCGGCCAGCGCGACTGAGCTGTCCTCTTCTACGCTGCCGCCGGAAACACCGATGCCGCCGATCTGCACACCTTCGGGATTGACGATCGGGAAACCGCCGCCGAATTCCACGATGCGGCCCGCATGCTGCACGGCAACGCCCTGCAGCTCTGCGCCTTCAGCAGCAAGGTCCTTCACATCAGCGCTCGGCATCTTCAGCGAAACAGCCGTATATGCCTTATTCTGGGAGATCTCCATGCTGGCCAGGAGGGAACCTTCCATTCTGTGGAAAAGGACAATATTGCCGTCCATATCCATGACCGTGATCACCATGGGTACATTGATCTCCTCAGCCTTGTTCATGGACGCCTTCACCATGACCTGGGCAATGTCCAGAAGCTCGCCGTTCCTGACTGCGGCTTCCTCTGCAGACACTGCGCCGCACATCATTGCGAGCATCATGCACATAGCAAGAATCGTCATCAGTTTTTTCATATGCTCTTCCTTCCTCTGTAATGGTGCTGTGTCAGGACCTTTATTGATACTCGGCAACGCTGATCCATCTCTCCAGCAGTTCCCGCTCGCCTTCTTTGTGTTTGGTCAGCTGCTGCGCCGCCACGATGGGCATCCAGGTCTGGATGTACTGGATGGCCATGTCGGCCTTGGTGCAGAACAGGC